>NZ_JBHYIQ010000073.1:40144-53884 GCF_042739895.1 Amycolatopsis sp. NPDC059021 | reverse complement strand
ACTAAACACCCCACACCCCCCACCCCCTCACGGTACCTTTTTTGGGGTGTGGGTTTTGTTTTATACGCCACGGGGGGGGTAGGGGGGGGGGGGGCGGGGGCCGCCGCGCGCTACGACCGCGCGCTCGCCTCCGCGCGGGCCGTTTCGACCCACCGAGACGTGCTGTGGCACCGCATCGTCCACGCCGCGCGGGATGCGCGGCGCGGCGGATGCGCGGCCGCCGTCTGTGCCGCCGCGGCGGAAGAACTCCCGGGAATCGACGCGGCCGCCGTCACCCTGCGCGCATCGAGGTGGTCACACCATCGGCTCGCCGCCAGCGACGAGTGGGCAGGGTATGCGGAGGAACTACAACTGGCCACCGGCGAAGGGCCCTCGATCGCCGCGTTCCTCACCGGGAAGCCGGTCCTCGTGTCCGATCTGTCGGCACACGGCATCTCCTGGCCCGACTACACGGACGCGGCTTCCGAACTCGGCATCGCGGGGGTCTTCGCGTTCCCCCTCCACACCGCCGACAGGGTGATGGGAACCTTGACCTGCTATCGGCGATCCGGTCATGTCCCGTCCGCCGCCACGATCGCGGACGCCGAGGCGTTCGCCGAAATGGCGTCGGTGGTGCTCCGCGCCGACCTCGATACCGACTTCGTCATCGATTTCGACGCGAACGACAAGAACATCGACGCCGTCGCCGCGGAAGTCCTGGCCGAGGCGCACGGCATCAGCCTCGACGAGGCGTTCCGGCGGATGCGCATCGCCCACCAGGTCAGCGGCAGGCGCCTGGCCGATATCGCCCGCGACGTCCTGGCCCGTCATGCCGGGGACCACCGGCACCGGACCGACCGCGGGTAGCGTGGGGAGATGCGTGACCCCTGGGGCCTCAACGAGCGGATGTTCGGCTTCTACTACCCCGTCCTCATGGGACTTTCCGAGCGCGCCGGGCACAGCGAAACCCGGCGGGAACTGCTGGCGGGCGCCCGGGGCCGCACGTGTGAGATCGGCGCGGGCAACGGCTACAACCTGCCGCACTACACCGATGCGGTGTCGGAGCTGATCGTCACCGAGCCCAGCCCGCACATGCGACGGCACCTGCGCGGAAAGCTGGCGGCGAGCCCGCCGCCGGTCGGTTCGTGGGAACTCACCGAAGCCGACGCGGAGAACCTGCCCTTTCCGGACGAATCGTTCGACACGGTCGTCGGTACCTACGTGCACTGCACCATCCCGAGCCCGGTCCGGGCGCTTGCGGAGATCCACCGGGTGCTGCGTCCCGGCGGCCGGTACCTGTTCATAGAGCACGTCCGGGGCGCGGACGGCAGTCTCATCGGTGCGCTGCAGGACGCGCTGGAAGTACCGCACCGCTATTTCGCGGCCGGCTGCTACCCGAACCGGCGCACCGAGCGGATCCTGCGTGACTCCCCGCTGAACGTCGAGCGCGTCGAGCACTCGACGCTGCCGCTCGGCATGCTCACGGTGCGGCCCATCATCATCGGTACCGCCAGCCGGGACTGACTGTCGGTGGCACCGCGGCATCGGCCGGTCAGCCCGCCCGGCAGTGGTTCCCGTGCACGATCAGGATGCCCTGGGTTCCCGAGCCTTGAAGCACGGAGCACGAGTAAGTGATCCGGTCGAGCTTGTCGACGATCACCCCGTTGCCCGAGTCCGGCGTACCGGTGCAGCCGTTACCGACGACGGCGGGGAAGGACGGTCCGCTCCCCAGCGTCGTCGCGCTCTGGCATACGTAGACGAGACCGTTGGTGGCGAGTGCGGTGCCGCCGGTTACGAACAGGCCGGCCGCCAAGGGAAGGGCGGCCAAGGCCGCGCCGAGACGGATTCGGTTCATCCTGCCAACCTGACGCGGCCGGCCGGTGTCGTCAGCCGCCGGTCAGGTGAAACAGGTGGCGAGGTCCCGACACCAAGCGCACCGGCAGCGGCCGGACCGAACTCTCGGCCATCGTTTTCTGTCCAAAAGGGAATTTCGGCCGCCGACCGCCGCGGATCGGCTGATGCTACCCGCGGAAAGGCGAGGTGATCATGTGCTCGAGACGGCCGAGAGCGTCCACGACCGCGGGTTGTTCACCATCGAAACGGTCACCGCGCGATGCCGCCGGGTCGTCGACCGGGCCGAGCACGCACTCGTCGCGTTGAGCCCGTTCAACAGCTACTACAAACCGTCTCTGGTGCGCGATCTGGTTGCGTGGTGCTACGCGCACTTCGACACGGTCGACGTCTTCACCCCCGGTTATGAGGCCGTCTACACGCTGACCGCGGCCGGCACTCCGCCCCGCGAGGCCGTCCGCCGGGCCCGGCAGGCCCTGAACACGCTGCGCACCGCCGCCGTGAAGGGCCTGATCGCGGCTGGCGACAGCAAACCGCACAGCCGGGTCCACACCTGGACGACCCTGGCCGCCCGCCGCCCCTACCGGCTCTCCCGCGAACGCACCAAGCGGGCTTACGCGGAGGATCCTGTGGTCCGGACGGCGTGCCGTGAGATCGCCCGGCTCGCCGTGCGGACCAACACCGGTACCGATCCCGCCGATTCCCAGCTCGATGTCGCGGTGCACTACCCGCTGGCGGAGCTTCCCCTGATCATCGACAGTCCGGCGATCTTCGGAGTGCGTTCCTCGGTTTTCCTCTATCACCGGGAAATGGGGCCCTTCATGCCTCTGGTCTTCGGCGAGTCCCGGAGTGTCTCGCTCTCGCCCGGCCAGGCATTCGGTATCGCGCGCAGGGACGGCTGATGTCCTACGAACTCCCGCTTCGCTACCCGTTCCCGCCTGTCCACAAGGGAACCCCGCCCGGCGAAATCGCCTGGGCGCGCAAACATCACCCGCTTTGCCCGGTGACGCTGCCCGGCGGGCAACGGCTGTGGATGATCACCCGCCGGGACGACATCACCCAGGTTTACACCAGCGATCGATTCTCCCGCCTGACGCCCGCTCAACCGGATTTCCGCCCCGGGCACCTGGCCGAGATCGAGCGGCAGGCGACGAGTTCGCTCGACGCGATGGAAACCGGGCTGAATCCGGTCGACCTCGTCGCGGCCTTCGTCACGCCGCTGTCGGTTCATCTCAGCCCCGGCCTGCGTCGCGTTTTCTCGGCCGGTGCGGTCACCCTGCTGACTCATCGCGAGCAACTCGAGGAGTGCCTCGAGGACGAAACGCTCTGGCCCCGCGCCGCCGAGGAGGTTCTCCGCCATCACCACAGCGGCCTGCTCGGACTTCCTTTGGTGGTAACAAAAACCTACACTTTCCACGGCATCACTCTCACTCCTGGAGAGGTCGTCTGCGCACCGATGCTCGGCGACCTCTGGGATCCGGCCGCCTTCGACTCCCCCGAGAAATTCCGCGTCCGCCGGGAAGCCTCCCCCGGCGATTCGGCCCAGAACTTGTTCCTCAGCACGATCTACGCGGCGTTGTTCCGTCGTTTCGAAAAGCTCGACCTCGCGGTTTCGGGGAACGACATTCCGTGGAGTCACGACATGCTCATCCCCGAACCCCACCTGATCCCCGTCGTATGGTGATCGCTGGTCACTACGGCGAGGGCCGCGTGGCGCCGACGACTCGGCCCTCGACCCGCACCAGCCAGCTTCCGCAGAAACAGCGCGTGTAGCCGACGCTGCCGTGCGAAACGGATTGCCGTGCCGGGAGTTCCGCGAGTGGCCAACCACACCGGGGGCACCTGTTCTCGTCCATACCCCGATCGTGATGTAATGAGTTTGTGCATTTCAACCCTTACGGCGGGCCCGCCGCGCAGCTGGCCGCCGACCTGGCGAACTTCGCCGCGCGGGACGCGGACGACGAGGCCCGCGCGCTCGTGCTGGATCGCGGGATGACACCGGCACCGCCGACCGCCGACGAGGTCGCGCGGATCCTCGAGTGGGGCGAGCGGCTGCGGCCCGTTTTCGCTGCCGCGCCCGATGACCGCGTCGACCTGGTGAACGCGCTGCTTTCGACGGCCGCCTGCCGTCCGTACATCTCCCGTCACGACGGCAAACCGGCCCATCTGCACTACGCCAGCGAGCACGCCGACCCGGTGAGCCGGGTCCGGGCCTTCACCGCGGGCGGTCTGGCGCATCTGGTCTGCGAGGATCCCGAACGACTCGGCGTCTGCGCCCGCGAAGGCTGCGGCACGGCCTATGTGGACGTCTCGCGTAACGGCCGCCGCCGGTATTGCACGGCTCGGTGCGCGACGCGGGTGCACGTCGCCGAACACCGCGCGCGGCGGGTCAGTGCGTGACCACCTCCCCCGGCGCGACGCGCCGGCCGCCGCATAGACTGCCGTGGTGAGCAACCGCTTAGTTTGTTTAGGTGACTCTTTCACCGAAGGCGTCGGCGACGACGATCCCGCGGCGCCGAACGGCGTCCGCGGCTGGGCCGACCGCGTCGCGGAGCAGCTGGCCGCCCACGAGCCGGACTTCCGCTACGCCAACCTCGCGATCCGCGGCAAGCTCCTGAAGCAGGTGCTCGCCGAACAGCTCCGGCCCGCCCTCGACCTCGGTCCCGACCTGGTGACGCTCTACGCGGGCGGGAACGATCTGATGCGGCCGAAGGTCGACATCGACGCGTTGGCCGAGTCCTACGACGAAGCTGTCGGGCGGCTGCGCGCGAGCGGCGCCCGGGTCGTCCTGTTCACCGGAGTGGACGGTGTCGAGGACGCGCTCTTCCGCAAGATCCGTGGCCGGGTGGCGATCTACAACGAGTTCGTACGCGGGATCGCCGCGCGGCACGACGCGCTGCTCGTGGACATGTGGGCGATGCGGCAGCTGCGCGACCGCCGACTGTGGGCTCCCGACCGGCTCCACCTCAACGCGCTGGGACACACCGAGATCGCCATCGCGGTCCTCGGCGCACTGGGCGCGCCGCATCGGCTCACGCCCGCCGCGCTCGGCCCCCGTGTCGTCCTCAGCCCCCGGGAACGACGGAGCCAGAACCTCCAGTGGAGCAAGGAACACGCGGTGCCGTGGCTGCGGCGCAGGCTGCGCGGCGAATCCTCGGGCGACACGCTCAGCCCGAAGCGGCCGCGCCTCGAACCCTTCGGCGCGGCGGTGGTCCCGGAAGGTCAGTGACGGGCCGGGCGGAGGCCGTCGAACATGATCTTCACGGTGCGGCACCGCAGTTCCCGGTCCGCGCCGACGTGCTCGGCCGCCTTCGCGGTGCCGATGATGACCGGGATCAGCTCGTCGGTGTGCAGATCGGCCCGTACCGCGCCGGCTTCCTGCGCGCGCCGCAGGATGACGCCCAGCGCGTGGACGAGCCGGGTGCCCACGACCGATCCGGTCGTGGGCACCGTGACCCCGGCCGCGGTGAGCGCCTCGAAGTAAGCGTTCTTGGCGCTCGCCATTTCAATCCAACTGGTAAGGAAATCGAAGAAAGCACCACCCGCATCCGCGGAATTCGCCGCCACGACCGCCTCGGCCTCGTCCACGAACCGGTTCAGCCGCGCGTAGAGCACGGCCTCCAGCAACGCTTCCTTGGTCGGGAAATGCCGGAACACGGTGCCGATCCCGACCCCGGCCGCGCGAGCGACCTCCTCGGTCGGGGCACCGGTCCCCTTGGCGGCGAACACGCTCTCCGCGGCTTCGAGTACCCGGGCCCGGTTACGCCTGGCATCGGCGCGCAGCGGTTTCGCATCCGTCACGAGCGTCGATGGTAGACCTGCTCAATCGGGCAGCGCGTCCAGCAGGCGGGCGAGTGCCTTCGGGACGTGCGAACGCCAGCCGCCGCCCATGATCCGCCGGGAGATCCGCTGGAACTCGTCGTCCGGGTCGAAGCCCTCGTGGGTCAGCAGCAGCCGGGTCCCGCGCCCCTCCGGCACGAGCCGCCACGTCACGGTCCACTGTGGACCCCAGCGGATGCTGAGCACGCGCTCCGGCTCGACCTCCAGCACCTCGCACGCCACCGGCCCGCCGGCGAACCCGGCGGCGGGAACCGGTTCGGCGATCAGCTCGAACCGGTGTCCCACAACGGGTTTGATGTCGTTGGGCATAGTGGTCCAGCGTTCGAGCAGATCCGGTTCGGTCAGCGCGCGCCACACCTTGCGCGCCGGATGCGGCAGGAACTGATCGACGTGGATCGCCGTCGGATCCTCGTCGTATTCGGCCGGTCCGGTCACAGGTCCTCCTCGTCCAGCAGGTCACGCAGGTTGGCGAGTTTCGCCCGCCAGAAGCGTTCGTACGGGGTGAGCCAGGCCGAGACCTCTTCGAGTGGGCCGGCGTCGAGCGAATACACGCGGTTGCGGCCCTGTCGCTGTTCCGTCACCAGACCGGCCTCCCGCAGGACGCGGAGGTGCTCGGACAGGCTCGGGCGGCGCATGTCGAAGCGTTCGGCGAGCTGCCCGGCGGCCATCGGGCCGTCGAGCAGCAGGCGTAGCACCTCGCGCCGGGCCGGATTCGCCAGCGCGGCGAAGACGTCGTCGTGGACCGGCACTAGCGCGGCCGGTTCCCGTACTCGGACGGCTCCAGCAGGCTGATCGCGTTGCCGTCGAGATCCTTGAACGACGTCGCCCTGCCCCACGGCATCTTCTGCGGGTCCTCGGCCTCGATCCCGGCCTCGCGAAGCTCGGCGACATCGGCGTCGACGTCGCCGGTGTGCAGCTGGATGTGCAGTGGGCCGGTGAGATCGAGGCCCGCGACCTGGTAGTCGACGAGGACGAGCCCCGTCTGCGCTCCCTTCGGGGCCACCATGACGAACTGGCCGTGCGGGCCGCGGTGGTCCAGGAGCAGTTCGAACCCGAGCGTGTCGACGTAGAAGTCGCGCGCCTTGGCGTGGTCGGCGACCGGGACGGTGAGGAACTGGACATGGCTGATGTTCATGTCCGCCACAATACGTAGGAGATTTCCTACGCGTCAAGTTTCGATCGCGACATCCTAGCCGAGCGACCATCCCGCGCAGGACACGACCTCGAATCCCCGGCTGGGGAAGACCTTGTCCATGAAGAAGTCGTGCATCGCCGGGTCGCCGTCGGCGCAGCCGTCCCGCAG
Organism: Amycolatopsis sp. NPDC059021; assembly: GCF_042739895.1. Classification (NCBI taxonomy): domain Bacteria; kingdom Bacillati; phylum Actinomycetota; class Actinomycetes; order Pseudonocardiales; family Pseudonocardiaceae; genus Amycolatopsis; species Amycolatopsis sp. NPDC059021. Next base: position 46,911 of record NZ_JBHYIQ010000073.1, on the reverse strand, counting down.
CACCTTCACCCGGTAGCCGCGGTCCGCCGCGTCGTAGCACGTCGCGGCGACCATCGCGCTGGTCGCGACGCCCGCGATCGCGAGGGTGTCCACGCCGCCGGACCGGAGCACGAGGTCGAGGTCGGTGCCGGCGAACGCGCTGGCACGGCGTTTCAGCACGACGACGTCCTCCTCGGCGACCGGCAGATCGATCTCGGTGCCGGCCGATCCCTCGTGAAAGGCGTCTCCTGCCTCGTAGAACGTCCTGAACATCGCGTTGCCCGGCGGCAGGTCGGCGCCATTGCCCCGGACGGCGAAGCGCACGAACACCACGAGCGCACCGGCCGCGCGGGCTCGCGGGAGCAGTTCGGTGAGTGGCGGCAGGACTGCCCTGGCGAACGGGTAGCCGCCGGTGATGCCTCGCTGGAGGTCACCGATGATCAGTGCGGTGGTCACGACAGGCTCCCGTCCCGGCCGCGCCGTCCGGCGGCCCTGGTGTTCGCGATGATCGACAGTGCGTTGCGAAGCTACCGGTCGCGATGATCTCCGCGCGGCAGGGGCCGATCAGTCGAAACAGGACGGTGCCCCCGGAAGCCGGGCGGTAAACTCGACGGCATGGTGTTCGACTCCGCTCGGTTCGACCTCCAGCCCTACGTCGGCTTCGACATGGATCGTTACGTTCGCCGGACGTACTGCAGCTGGGAGGACACAGGCTGGCAGTCGCTGCTCGTCCAGCGGTTCGAACACGTCGCCGTCGCCGAGGACATGCAGTTGCCCGCCGTCGCAGACCTGCATCTGGTGCTGCCGGTTTCGGGGCACGCGATGATGGAGGCGCGAAACGGCGGCCGCGCGACCCGTTTCATGTGGACACCGGGGCAGCTCGAGCTGAAGATCCCCGGGGAGTCCGTCCTCAACCGTTATCGCGGGGACGGCGCGATGCGCAGCATCCAGGTCCACATCCCGCGTGGCACGGTCGAGACGGTCGTGGCGGAGCTGGGCGGCCACACGGTGGACTACGAGGCCATGGCCGCGTCCGTCGCCGCGGGTGATCCGCTCGTCGAGGAAGCCGTCCGGACGATCGGGTTCCTGGGCGAGGCCGACGATCTGTACGCCGAGTCGGCGGCCGCCTTCCTGACCACGCACCTGCTCACCCGTCATGCGCGGCCGTCGGGTGAGCAGACGATGACGCGTGAAGACGCTCGTGTTCGCGCGGCCGTCGCGGTGATGCGGGACCGGCTGGCCGATCCGATCACGTTGGCCGACATCGCCGACGAGGTCCACCTCAGCGTCTTCCACCTCGTCCGCGTCTTCAAAGAGGCGACCGGCGTGACGCCGTACCGGTATCTCTCCCGGCTGCGGATCGAGGAGGCGAAACGGCTGCTGCACGACACCGACCTCGCGATCGCCCAGATCGCTGTGCGGTGCGGCTTCGCCAGTCCCGGCGCGTTGTCGGCCGCGTTCCTGCGGCACACCGGTGCGCGTCCCTCGGTCTATCGCAATTCCTGATCGCAGCACCGCAATCTCACGCATGGGCACGGTGACGACCCGTTCTTAGGGTTGGCCCCATGAACCACATCTCTCCGATCGTGGAGACGGTGGCCGGAATCGAACCCTTCGCCATTCACGTCCCCGAGCGCGACCTGACCGATCTGCGTGCCCGCCTGTCCCGGGTCCGGCTCCCCGAACCCGAGACGGTGCCGGACGCGACGCAAGGAATGGAGCTGCGGCGGCTGGAGGCGTTGCTGGACGCGTGGCGGACGCACGACTGGCGCGCGAAGGAAGCCCGGTGGAACGCGATCCCGCACTACCGTGCTTACCTTGACGGATTGGGCATCGCGTTCTGGCATGTCCGCTCGCCGGAGCCGAGGGCGATGCCGCTCCTGCTGACGCATGGCTGGCCGGGTTCGGTGCTCGAATTCGAGGACGTGCTCGGGCCGCTGACCGATCCGGTCGCGCACGGCGGCTCCGCGGCCGACGCCTTCCACGTGGTCGTCCCGGCACTACCGGGATTCGGGTTCAGCGACCGGCCCCGCGAGCAGGGCTGGCACCCGGGCCGCACCGCCGAGGCGTGGGCCGAGCTGATGACCGTGCTCGGCTACGAGCGGTTCGGCGCGCACGGCGGGGACTGGGGTGCTCAGGTGAGCACCGAGCTGGCGCGGCTGGTTCCCGAGCGGGTCACGGGACTGCACCTGACGATGCCCTTGGCGTCGCCCCTGCCGGAGGACCGGATCTCCCCGGACCCGGCCGAACAACGCGCGCTGGACCGGCGCGACCTGCACCTGATGGACGGCTACGGCTTCGGGATGCTGATGAGCACGCGTCCGCAGACGCTCGGGTACTCCCTGCTCGACTCGCCGGCCGGGCTGGCCGCGTGGCTCGGGGAGAAGTTCGCCGCCTACGCCGACAACCGTCCCCAGGCGAGAAGCCGTATGAGCGTGTCGAAACAGCTCGACACCATCGCGCTGTACTGGCTGACCGGCACCGGCGCGTCGACCGCGCGATGGTACTGGGAGGCGATGCGGTGGGTGCCGCGCAGCGCGGAGGAGGAGAACGCCCGGCCCGTCACCGTCCCCACCGCCTGCTCGCTGTTTCCCGCCGATCCGTGGCCGACCGCCCGCCGCTGGGCGGAACGGCGCTACCTGGATCTCCGCTCCTGGCGCGAACTGGACCGCGGTGGGCATTTTCCCGGCCTGGAACAGCCGGATCTCCTGGTGTCCGAACTCCGCCACGCGTTCCGCGATCTGCGCTCTCCGGCCGCCTACAACACCACGCAAGGAATTCTGTAATGCAGTCATACGACGTCATCGCCGAATCGTCCGCGCCGCCTGCCGCGGTGTGGACGTTGCTGCTCGACCCGCAGAGCTGGCCCGAATGGTCGCGTGTGGACGCTCTCGAGCCCGGTCAGTCCCACGGCCTCTCCCCCGACGGGCAGGACGGCGTCGGTGCGACCCGCGCTTTCCGCACCGGGAAGGTCGTGACCAAGGAACGGATCACCGCCCTCGAGCCCGAGCGCCGGTTCGCCTACGAGGGCGCGGAAAACCCGCAGATGACCGACTACCAGGCCGCCGTCGAACTGTGCGAGACGCCGGACGGCGGCACCCGCATCCGGTGGCACGGCACGTATCTGGCCCGGCGGGGAATGCGCTGGTTCTTCCAGTGGTACCTGGGCCGCTTCATGCAGTCCATGGCCACCGGCCTCGCCGACTACGCCGCCACCGTTCCCGCAGCCCGCCGGAAGTGAGACTGCCGAGCCAACGCCTGTTCATGCGAGACCGTGACTGACACTCTGGTCACTCCGGTCTCGTGTGGTAGGCAAGTGACCATGAAACTACGCAAAGTGGCGGGCTGCGACAAGAAGACATGTCCGACGGTGTACGTCACCGATCGGGGAACAGGCGTTGCGCAAGGCACACCGGTGACCGACGCCGAGGGGCTTACCCTCGGCCCGGGGGAATCAGCTGTCGAGCTACCGCTGGACGTGCTCAGGGATGCGGTGCAGGCTCTGGATGCGGGAGGAGGCGCCCGGTGACCCTGCTGGACGGAGACGCCTTCTCGGCCTGCTTCGATGATTTCGAACGGTCGGCCTGGCGATTCGAGACGCAGCCGGTCTACACGATGCCGGACGAGCAAGAAAGCCTGAACCGATTCCTCGCTGGAGAGGCCCGGCCGATAGGGCACAACGATGACTGGCACGAAGAGGTTCACGCATGGGTGTCCGCCGGTAAGTCCATCGGCCGCGTGCGGACTGTCCGGCAACCGCTCACCGACTACCAGCGGTATCAGCTCGCCTGGGGTATCCCCGGCAACGTCGAGGCAGGCGAGGATATCCGAATTCTCGATCAGACCCGGAGCGACCTGGGACTGCCCGCTCAGGATTTCTGGCTGTTCGACGACTCCGTCGTCGTGCACCTGAACTTCGCTCCGGACGGAACACTGGACAACATCGAACAACCCGACGCCCCTGACCTGTCGAAGTATCTGGCTTGGCGCGAAATCGCCCTCGCGCACGCCGTCCCGTTCGCCGAGTATGACCCGTCCTGAGCGGCCCGGCGCCGGGCTGGCAGACGCATTGAAACGGCTACGCAAGGCAGCCAACCTCTCCGGCGAGAGACTGGCCGTCCGTTGCGCTATGTCGCAGTCGAAAATCAGCCGGATCGAACGCGGCCGCATTCTGCCATCGGTAGTCGACGTCGAGCGGATCCTCAAAGCGCTCGACGTCCCGGCCGAGGCAGGCAGGGAACTGGTGACCCTCGCTCGCCAGGCGAACGTGCAACACACGTCGTGGCGCACCGCCGCTGAAATGGGGTTATGGCGTCAGCAAACCGAACTGAAAGCCTTGGCCGAGTCGGCGATCGTCGTCCGCCAATTCCTGCCCGCGATCCCCTCGGGACTTCTGCAGACCGAGGAGTACGCGCGCCAAGTCTTGACGCCGACCGTTCCCGGAGACGTTTCCTGGAACACCGAACGAGCCGTGCAGGCCCGAATGGAGAGCCAGGAAGTTCTGCGGCACACGTCACGCAAGTTTGTTTTCCTCATGCCCGAACACGCGGTACGGTGGATGCGCGCCGATCGTGACGTCGTGGCCCGGCAATGTACCCACATGGCAGAGGTGGCCGAGTTGTCAAATGTGGACATCGCGGTCATACCACAGTCAGCCGAGGTGCACGCTTCGCCGTTGAACGTCTTCGTGATCTATGATGACCGACTGGTGACCGCCGAGCTTTTCTCGGGTGAGGTCGTGCTGCGCGACCCGCGCGATATCTCCTATCATCTGAACCTCTTCGCATATTTCCTTGACGCTGCCCTTGTCGGAGACAATGCTACCGCATTTCTCCGGGAAGTCGGGAGCGAAATTATGCGCGAGCGCGGGTAGTGTGATTATTCGGGACTGAGACTCGAACTCGATTTCCCGGTTGTCTGTTTCCTATTGTTTTCGACGTGGCTTTGAAAACGCGAGCACAGTGGTCTCCGATCGACCGGGACACCCATCGTGCCCAATGGGACGGGCGGACGTGGTTTCTTCGGTCGACACCGCACGCCAAGTATCCGTGGATGCTCCACACGCGACCCGACGAACCCGGCTACGAAGAGATGTCGGTCGGGTCCCCTGAGCTTGACGCCGCCAAGAGTCAGGCCGAGTTGTGGCTGTCACTGCGGTACATCGACGAGCTGTCCGCGACGCTGGAGGCAGCTCATCGTCCGCCCCCTATAGCCGGGCCGGGGACAACGGACGGGAAATCTTCGCGGTGAGTCATCGTCAAACGGAGGCCCGACCCGCACTATAGGGTGACATCGGTCACAGGAGGTGTGCGGACATGGTCTTGGGAGACAACGACGTCACCCATACGACGGCAACCTCGGAGTCCCCGGGCGGTCGTCGTGTGCAGGTGCGGCGGGCGGCGCTGGCCAGCGCGATCGGAACCACCATCGAGTGGTACGACTTCTTTCTCTACAACACCGCGGCGGCGCTCGTCTTCCCGCATCTGTTCTTCCCCGCGTCCAGCAGTTACGCGGGGGCGATGCAGTCGTTCGCGACCTACGCCGTCGGGTTCGCCGCGCGCCCGGTCGGCGCGGCGATCTTCGGGCACTGGGGCGACCGGATCGGCCGGAAGGCCACGCTGATCGTCACGCTGCTGTTGATGGGGATCTCCTCCGGCGTCGTCGGGTTGCTGCCCGGGACCGCGACGATCGGGTTCGCCGCGCCGCTGATCCTGGTGCTGCTGCGGCTGATCCAGGGCATCGCGATCGGCGGCGAGTGGAGCGGGTCGGTCCTCCTCGCGATGGAATGGGGCGATCAGCGCAAACGCGGGCTGCTCGGCAGTTTCGCCCAGGTCGGTGTCCCGGTCGGGCTCGTGCTCGGCACGGGCGGGATGACACTGCTGTCCGCGACGCTCTCCCCCGCCGCGTTCGACAGCTGGGGCTGGCGGCTGCCGTTCCTGGCGAGCCTGCTGCTGGTCGTGGTCGGGCTGGTGATCCGGCTGAAGATCCTGGAGACGCCGATGTTCGCCGCGGCGGTACTCCAGCGGCGGACCTCCCGTACTCCGGTGCTGGACGCGGTACGCCACCACTGGCGGGAAATCCTGCTGTCGGCGGGTTTGCGGTTCAGCGAGCAGATGCCGTTCTATCTGTTCACCAGTTACGTGCTGGTCTACGTGGTTTCGCGGCACGAGTTCAGCAAGACGTTCGTGCTCAACGCGGTCCTGGTCGGGGCGGCGCTCGAGCTGGCGATGATCCCGTGGTTTTCCCAGCTGTCGGACCGGATCGGCCGGAAACGGGTGTACCTCGCCGGGGCGGTGCTGACCGGGGTCATCGCGTTTCCGTACTTCGCGGTGCTGAGCAACGGCGGCCACGTCGCGATCTTCGTCGTGGTGGTGCTCGCGTTCGTGCCGCACGCGTTGCAGTACGGGCCGCAGGCGGCGTTGATCGGGGAGAGTTTCCCGACGCATCTGCGGTACGGCGGGGCAGGGCTCGGCTATCAGCTCGCGTCGGTGTTCGCGGGCGGGCCCGCACCGCTGCTGGCGACCTGGTTATTGCACGTCACGGGGACGCCGTACTCGATCTCGGTGTACATCGTGGTCGCGGCGGTGATCACCGTGCTGTGTGTCCGCGGCCTTCCCGATCGCTCGCGGTCCGACATCGACGACGTCACGGTGTACCGACACGCCTGACGTGCTGAAGGGGGGGGGGGGGGGGGGGGGGCGGGGGGGGGGCGGGGGGGCTGCCGTGGCTAGGCGGGTGGGGGTGGGGGCGGCGGGGGGGGGCCGGCGCGGCGCGGGCTCGCGCGCGCG
>NZ_JBHYIQ010000073.1:30134-40134 GCF_042739895.1 Amycolatopsis sp. NPDC059021 | reverse complement strand
TTTTTGTTTTTTACTATTGTGTGTGTGTTTGTGTTTGTTTTTTTGTGGTGGGGGGTGCTTGTTAGTGCCCCCTTCACTACGTGCTATCGGAGGAAAGTCCCCTTCAGCTCAGCGCCGCGGCGGACCACCGAACGGGCCCTGCTGCGGGAACGGGCCGCTGTTCGGGTCCTGGCCGCCGAACTGCTGACCGGGCGGCGGGGACTGCGGCGGCGGGCCCTGGTACGGACCACCCGGCGGCGTCGCGGGCGGCTGGGGCTGCGGCAGCGACTGCGGCGGCGACTGCGGCGGTGCCGACGGAGCCTGCGGCGCGGCGGGCGGCGGGGTCGGCTCCGCGGCGGCCTCCGGCGGCTGCTCGACCGGGCGGCTCGCCTGGATCGACGGCCGCGCGGACGGGGTGCCCAGCGCCGGAACTTCCTTGCGTGCCACCGCTTCCGCGGCCGCGACGGCCTCGGCGACCTTCGGGTCGCTCGAGGTGTCGAACCAGCCGGCGACCTCGTCGTCCTCGAGGTCCGGCTTCTCCGGGGTGTCCTCCTTGGGCGGTTCGTAACGGAACACGCCGTCGTCGCCGGGAGCGCCGAGCGCGCGGGCGAAGCCTTCGAGGGCCTTGCCGTAGTCGCTGGGGATCATCCAGACCTTGTTCGCGTCGCCCTGCGCCATCTGCGGGAGCGTCTGCAGGTACTGGTAGGCCAGCACCTCCGGCGTCGGGCGGCCCGCCTTGATCGCGGCGAACACCTTCTCGATCGCCTTCGCCTGGCCCTGCGCCTGCAGGTAGCGGGCGGCACGTTCACCCTGCGCGCGCAGGATGCGCGACTGCCGCTCGGCCTCGGCGGCGAGGATCGCGGCCTGTTTGGACCCTTCCGCGGCGAGGATCTGGCTCTGCTTCTGCCCTTCCGCGGTCTTGATCGCGGACTCCCGCTGCCCTTCGGCCGTCAGGATCATCGCGCGCTTCTCCCGGTCGGCGCGCATCTGCTTCTCCATGGAGTCCTGAATGGACGGTGGCGGGTCGATCGCCTTCAGCTCGACACGGGCGACGCGGATGCCCCAGCGGCCGGTGGCCTCGTCCAGGACGCCGCGCAGCTGGCTGTTGATGGAGTCACGGGAGGTCAGGGTCTGTTCGAGGCTCATGCCACCGACGACGTTTCGCAGCGTCGTGGTGGTCAGCTGCTCGACACCGACGATGTAGTTCGAGATCTCGTAGACGGCGGCACGCGAGTCGGTGACCTGGAAGTACACGACCGTGTCGATCGAGACGGTCAGGTTGTCCTCGGTGATCACCGGCTGCGGCGGGAACGAGACGACCTGCTCGCGCAGGTCGATACGGGCGCGCACCTTGTCCAGGAACGGCACCAGGAAGGTCAGGCCCGGTGAGGCCACGGTCCGGAACCTGCCCAGCCGTTCGATGACGGCGGACTGCGCCTGCGGCACCACCATGATCGCCTTGGCCACGGTGATGATCACGAACAGGGCGAGCAGCGCGACCACGACGATCGCTATTGTCGTCAAGAGAGTTTCCCCTTACCTCGTACCGTTTTCTTGGGCTGTGCCGGACGCGTCACCGAGGGGATCTCATGGTGCCTCCGCGACGATGGCGGTCGCTCCGGAGATCTCGACCACGGTCACCTTGACGCCGGGCGCCATCGGCGGATGCGCCTCGGACATGGCGCGGGCGGACCAGACCTCGCCGCCGATCTTGACCTGCCCGGTGTCGAAATCCACAGTGGACAGAACGACCGCGCGGGCGCCGATCAGCGCGTCGGTGTTGGTCCGTACGTCGGGCCCGGCGAGGAAGCGGCGTTTGAGCGTGGGCCGCACGAGCACGAGCATGCCGACCGAGGCCACGGCGAACACGGCGACGTCGATGAAGACGTTCCCGGTCAGCGCGGCCGATCCGGCCCCGAACAGCGCGCCGACGCCGATCATGATCAGCACGAAGTCCCCGGAGAGCACTTCGGCGATCATCAGGACGATGCCGAGGATCAGGAAGACGAGGGCCGCTGTCATGACCACATGCTCTCAGAAAGCATCGGCGCGCACCGTTCAAGTGACACGCCGTGACCGACGCGTGACCTTGGACGAATCGGACATTCCGGCCGCTTACGCCGGTTCGGTGACGAAGTCGATGAGCCGTTCGACGGCGCCGATCAACGGCGTCTCCAGATCGCGGTAGCTGCTCACTCCGGCGAGGACCCGTTGCCAGCCCTCATAGGGCTCGCCCCAGCCGAGTTCGGCGCAGACGCCTTCCTTCCATTCGGTTCCGCGCGGGACCCGCGGCCAGGCACGGATGCCGACCGCGGCCGGTTTCACCGCTTCCCACACGTCGATGTAGGGATGCCCGGTGACCAGGACGTTCTCGTCGCGGATCCGGCCGACGAGCCGGGATTCCTTGCTGCCCGCGACGAGGTGGTCGACCAGCACGCCGAGCCTGCGGCCCGGTCCGGTGCCGAATTCGGCGATCCGGTCGGCGAGGACGTCGACGCCGTCCAGCGGTTCGACGACCACGCCCTCGACACGGAGATCGTGGCCCCACACGCGTTCCACGAGTTCGGCGTCGTGCTTGCCTTCGACCCAGATGCGCGAGTCGCGCGCCACACGGGCCTGCAATCCCTGCACCCGTACCGATCCGGACGCCGACACCTGCTTGACCGGTGCGCGGGTGTTCTTGACCGGGACGAGCGTGACCGGCTTGCCCTCCAGCAGGAACGCCGCGGGGGCGAGCGGGAAGACGCGGTGGCGGCCGCGGGCGTCTTCGAGCACGACGTTCCCGTACTCGATCTTCACCACGGCACCGCAGTACCCGCTGGCCGGATCCTCGACCACGAGGCCGGGTTCGGCGGGGACCTCGGGGATCTTGCGCTTGCGGGGGCCGCTCAGCACGTCGTCATACGAATGGGAACGCACGGCCGACCACGCTAGCGGCGTCCCCGGCCCGCGTCTCCGCGCCACGCCGGAGACGGTTTCACCTCCGGCGGTGGCCTGATTCTTGCGACTGATGACCATCGGGCCACTCGTTCGGGCCGCTGTCCGCCGGTCATGATCGGCCCATGAGCAATGAGGACGCGGAAATCAGTGTGGTGGTGGCCGGGCGGGAGGACGAGCGCCCGCCCGAGGAGACCCTGGCGGTCGCGGGCTTGGCGGATCGGCTGGGTTACCGGCACCTGTGGGTCGGCGAGAGCGGCCCCACCTGGGACGGATTCGCACTGGCCGCCGCGATCGGCCGGGTCACGACCCGGATCGGGATGACGATCGGCCCGCTGCCGGTTTCGCTGCGGGACCCGGCGATGATCATCCGTGCCGCCGGCTCGGTGGCCGCGCTGTCCGGGCGCCCGGCCGGGGTGGCGCTGGGGACCTCCAGCATCCGGGTGGTCGAAGGAATCCACCACCGGTCGCGCGCGCACGCGGTCACCGTGCTGGCCGAGACCGCCGAGGCTGTGGCCCGGCAGTTGCGCGACCCCGGCGATGACCAGCTGCGGGCACATGGCTTCCGTCGCCGGCTCCCGCCGCCCGGCGGGCAGTTGACCGTGGCGGCCTTCGGGGATCGCGCGATCGCCGTCGCCGCCCGGTACGCGGATCGCATGCTCCTCGATCTCGTCTCCCCTGCCCAGGTCGCCCGGCTGCGCGCCAAACTCGACGCCGCCGCACGAGCCACCGGGACCACCCCGCCGCGGTTGGTGGCCTGGCTGCCCGCCGCGGTCGACCCCGACGACGCGGCGTACAGCCAGATCCTGGGCAGCATCGCCGGATATCTGACCGTGCGCGGTTACGCCGAGATGTTAGTCGAGGCCGGGTATCACCGGGCCGTCGAACTCGCCCGCGCCGGTGCCGGCCGTGCCCGGCTGATTGACGCGCTGCCGCGGGAAGCGGCCCACACGGTGGGTCTGGTCGGCGACCTCGACGCCGTGCGGGCACGGATTCGTGACTACACCGCCGCGGGTCTCGACGAGATCGCCGTGCTGCCCGCGACCGTCGGCGACGAACACGGCCGCCGCACGCTGACCGCACTCGCACCCGGCGCGTGAGCGGCGGCTTCCCTGGTCACGCGTTGCGTAATCCGTTCCCGGTCATAGAGTGCCAGCGCAGTGCGCGGCCGGTGGCGCGCGCGAGAACCGTGAGCAGTGTCGTGTCGGCCGTCGCGAGCCCGTCCTTCCCGTGGTGATGGACGGACAGCACACCGAGCACCGCACCGGTGGCGGGGTCGGGCAACGGGATCGATCGGACGGTCCGCGCGTTGGCCGCGAGCATCACCGCACGCGATCGGTCGTCGAAAAGCGGGCTCTGCGTGACGTCGGGGACGGTGACGGCCTGAGCCCGGGTGAGCGCGGAAGCACAGGCCGATCCGCTGGTGCCCACCACGGCGAAGAACTCGAGAAACGACGGGGTGAAGCCGTACTGGGTGACGATCCGCAGCCCGTCGGCACCGGCCAGTTGCACGTTGCCCGCCTCGGCGTCGGTGTGCTGCAGCGCGGTCGTGAGCAATGCCGTCAGCAGGCGCGGCTTACTTGTGGTCGCGAGGAAATAGGGATCGAGGTAGTCCAGCCGGGGGTACCGCGCCTGGTCGTGGGACGCCGTCAGCGGGATGATCCGCCGCTCGGTGGCGGCGAGCTCGGCGGCGATCTGGTACTGCTGCCATCGCCGCACGGCTTCGCGAGCCTGCGCGGCGTGTTCCGACAACCGGGCGAACGCCCGATCCAGTTCGTCGGGTTCCGGCATCTTGGGGTTGTACCGCACCCGGGCGCCGAATACCAGGCCGGTGCGGCAGGTGAGGCGCGATCCGTTCAGGACGCCATGTGCAGCAACGTGTCGGTGTAGGCGCTGGGCTCGTCGCGGCGAAGCGCGGGAAGGGCGACCAGCGGCGCCAGCGCGGCGCACCACTGCCGGACTCGCTCGTAATCGACGTCGAGATAGGGCCGGATCGCGTCGATCCCGTCCTCAAGGCTGCCGCCTTCGGCGAGCGGGAGCAGCACCCAGTCGACGACGTCGATGGCCGGGTCACCCAGACTCGGCCGCGGGTCGATGGCGACGCTGCCCCGGCCGGGCCCGCCGTCGAGGACGTTGGCGGGATGCAGGTCTCCGTGCAGCAGCACGACAGGGCCGGTCGTCGCGAGTTCGGCGGCGCGGATACGTGCCCGCCGCAGGACCTCGTGGGGCAGGTGGCGTTCGGCCGCCGAGCCGCGCCAGCGGCGTTCCGAGATGGCGAAGATCCGCTCGCAGCGTTCGGCGAGCGCGGGGAATTCCGCGCGGGGGCGGGTCGCGTGCAGCTGGCCGATGAGTTCGCCGATCTCGGCCCAGGGCACCGCCGCACCGCGTTCGCTCAGCTGGGTGCCGGGTTCGAGCCCCTCCAGCAGCAGGGCGCCGACGTCGAGTGCGACGTCGAGGACCTGCACGACCCGGGAGCAGCCCGCCCAGGCGAGCAGGGCCGTCGCCTCGTCCGCGGCGATCTGCCGTTCGGGCGTCAGTTTCAGGACCACGGACCGGCCGTCACCATCCGCGCAGAGCAGGGTGCGTCCGGTGTTGCCCGGCTTCGCGTCGCGGACCTCGAGATTCCACCGGGCGGTGAGGCGGCCGACGAGATCCGGCAGCGCGTCGCACCACTCGCCGACTTCCGGGCCGAAGCGATCGACGAGCCGCGCGCGGGCGGCTTCGTCGATGATCGCGGTCATCAGAACAGCGGCCAGGGAATGGCGCGCCAGTCGTCGCCGGGTTCGGGGAAGACGCCGGCGTCGAGCAGCGCGTCGGTGCGCTCGCCCAGCGCGTGGATCTCGGCGCGGGTGAGGTGTTCGGCGAGGCCGGCGCCGAGCGGGCCGTCGAGCTGCACCCGCAGCTTGCGCAGTTTCTCGACGACGTCCTCTGGCAGCTCTTCGCCGATCCAGCCCCACAGCACGGTCCGCAGTTTCGGGTCGGTGTGCAGGCAGATGCCGTGGTCGACCCCGTAGACACGGCCGTCGTGCCCGGCGAGCAGATGCCCGCCCTTGCGATCGGTGTTGTTGACCACGACGTCGAGCGCGGCCAGTTCCCGCAGCCCGGGGTGATCGGCGTGGGCGAGTACGGCGGGGTCGCCGAACCGGTCGTGGGCGTGCAGCACGATCCGCCAGCCGTCGGGGACGGCTTCGGGGGCGCGGACGTCGACGACGTCGTCCTCGGTGGTCTCGACCCACAGCTGCACCATGCCGACGCCGAAGGGCCCGTCACGCAGGACCGTGGGCGGGATGGCGCCCAGTCCGCTCGCCTCGGCGATCATGGCGGTGGCGACCTCGCGGCCGGCGAGGGTGCCGTCGGGGAAGTCCCACAGCGGGCGCTCCCCGGAGACCGGCTTGTACACGGCGTTCCCGGTGACGCCGTCGAGTTCGATCTCACAGAACAGGGTCGTGTTGGAGGCATCGACGAGCCTGCCTTCGACGCTGATCCGGCCGTGCGTGACGAGCGCGGTGGCCGCGGGGTCGGCGGGTTCGGGCTGCCCCGCCCGGATGTGCGCCACGAGTGGTTCAGTCCTCGATGACGTCGACGTCGCGGCGGTAGCCGTTCTGGCGCGGGCAGATGTGGCCCGCGGGGTCCAGCGGCTCACCGCACAGCGGGCACGGTTTGCGCCCGGCGTTGACGACCCTGTCGGCGCGTTCGGCGAAGGCGCGCGCTGCGACGGGGCTGAGGAACACGCGCACCGCGTCGGGGCCCTCCTCGGTGTCGTCGAGTACGACCGTTTCGTCGATTTCACCCTCGGTGATCGCGAGCAGTTCGATCACCACCGCGCTGCTTTCCGCGTCCCAGCCGATGCCCATGGTGCCGACGCGGAACTCCTCCTCGACCGGCACGGTGAGCGGGTCGACGTCGACGAGGTCCTCGGGCACCTCCTCGGGGACCTCCGCGCCGAAGCGGTTCGCGACCTCCTCCAGCAGGGAGCTCAGCCGCTCGGCGAGGACCACCACCTGCTGTTTTTCGATGGTCACACTGATGGTGCGCACGTCCTCGGAGGCCTGGAGGTAGAACGTGCGGTCGCCAGGCTCGCCGACGGTCCCTGCGACGAACCGGTCGGGCTGGCGGAAGACGTGGATTACGCGCGACATAACACCTCCGACCCTAGGCCACCGGAGGGTGATCGGCATCCGCCGCCCCTGCTTCGGCGCGCCTGCGGCTAACCTCGGGGCGTGTCGCGGATCTCCCCATACGGAACATGGACCTCACCCATCACCGCCGCGTCGGCCGCCGCGGCCGGTGGCGGACCGCAGTGGCTGGACGCGGTCGGCGCCGAACTCTGGTGGGCCGAGGCCCGGCCCGGGGAGGGCGGGCGAGTCGCGCTCGTGCGGGCGCTGCCGGACGGCGGGACCGAGGACGTCCTGCCGGCGCCGTGGAACGTGCGCAACCGGGTCCACGAGTACGGCGGCCGCCCGTGGACCGTGGCAGGCGACACCGTGGTGTTCACGCATTGGGCCGATCAGCGGGTGCACGCTCGGTACGCGTCCGGTGACGTGGTCGCGCTGACGCCGGAACCCGAAGTGCCCCAAGGCGTCCGGTACGGCGACCTCAGGCCGGGGCGGCCGGGTGAGGTGTGGGCGGTACGGGAACGCAGCGTCGGGCCGAAGCGCTCGGACGTCGCCAGGGAGCTGGTCGCGATCGCGATCGACGGCGGCGCCGAGCGGGTGCTGACGGCGAGCCACCACTTCCTGACCGGCCCGCAGGTGTCCCCCGGCGGCGCGCACGCGGTCTGGCTGGGCTGGGACCATCCGGCGATGCCGTGGGACGGCACGGAACTGTGCGTCGCCGAGGTCTTGCCGGACGGGACGTTCGGCCCGCACCGGGTGCTGGCGGGCGGCGCGGACGTCGCGGTGTGCCAGGTCGAATGGGAGGCCACCGGCAGCCTGCTCGCCCTGCTCGACCCGGATGGCTGGTGGAATCTGCACCGGATCGGGCTCGACGGCTCGGCGCGGAACCTGGCGCCGGTGTCCCGCGAACTGGGCGGGCCGCTGTGGAAGCTCGGGATGCGCTGGTTCGCGCCACTGGGCGGCGGGCGGCACGCGGTGCTCGACGCCGGAACGCTGGCGGTGCTGGACGAGGCCACCGGAGAGGTGACGCCGGTACCGGCCGCGGCGGACCTGGTCGAATGGTCGTCGACCTGCTTGACCGCCTATGCGGGCGGTGTGGCCGGGATCGCGGCCGGGGCCGTGCGCGAGTCGGCCGTGGTGCACGTGGACCTGGCGGCGGGCACGCGCCGCGATCTGACACCGCAGTCGGCGGAACTGCCGCCCGAGGAGTTCCTCCCCCGGCCCGAGGAGCGGGTGTTCACCACCGCCGAGGGCGAATCCGTGCCCGCCTACGTCTTTCCCCCGGCGAACCCGGAGTTCACCGCGCCCGAGGGCGAGCTGCCGCCGTTTCTCGTGCTCGCGCACGGTGGCCCCACGGGCCGGTACTTCCCCGCGCTCGAACTGGACATCGCGTTCTTCACCAGCCGCGGGATCGGGGTCGTCGCGGTGAACTACGGCGGTTCGACCGGCTATGGCAGGAAGTTCCGCGAGCGGCTGCGGGAGCAGTGGGGTGTCGTGGACGTCGCCGACTGCGCCGCCGTCGCCGAGGCCTTGGTCGCCGAGGGAGTGGCCGACGGGCGGCGGCTCGGAATCCGCGGCGGCAGCGCGGGCGGGTTCACCTCGGCGGCGTCGCTGACCATGACCCGGACCTATCGCGCGGGCACGGTGATGTACCCGATCCTGGATCTGACCGGCTGGACGGGCGAGGGCGGCGAGACACACGATTTCGAGTCGCGCTATCTGGACAGCCTGATCGGGCCGCTGCCCGAAACCGCCGAACGCTACCGGGAGCGTTCGCCAATCCACCACGCCGCGGCGCTCGCTGGTCCGGTGCTGTTCCTGCAGGGGCTGGAGGACGAGATCTGCCCGCCGGAACAGGCGGATCGGTTCGTCGCGTCGCTCGCCGGACGCGGGATCGAGCACGCGTATCTGACGTTTCCCGGGGAGCAGCACGGTTTCCGCCGTGCGGAGACGATCGTCGCGGTGCTGGAGGCGGAATTGTCCTTCTACGGGCAGGTGTTCGGTTTCGAGCCGGCGGATGTGCCGCGGCTGGAGCTGTCGCGGTGAGGCCACCGCGGCTGCGCGAGGGCGACACGATCGCGCTCGTGGCACCTGCCGGGCCGGTGCCCCAGACGTTGCTCGACGCCGCGCTTCCGGTGTTGCGCGGCTGGGGCGTGCGGGTCCGGCTCGGCGCGGGGGTGCGTGCCGAGCCGTCGTCACCGCGCTATCTGTCCGATTCGGACAGTCGGAGGGCGGCGGAGTTCACCGAGGCGTGGCTGGACCCGGATGTCCACTGTGTCCTCGCCGCGCGTGGCGGCTACGGGACCCAGCGGATGCTGGATCTGGTGGACTGGCGGGCGCTGCGGGCGGCCGGTCCGAAGATCCTCGCGGGGTCGAGCGACATCACGGCGCTGCACCGCGCCGTCGATGTCCATTTAGGACTGGACAGTCTGCTTTCGCCGATGCCGGCGAGCGAGTTGTTCGACGAGGCGGCGGCCGAGCACCTGCGGCTGACGTTGTTCGAACCGGAGAAGACCCGCATCCTGCGTTCCGGCGGTTTCGAAACCCTGGTGCCGGGACAGGCGACGGGACGGCTGATCGGCGGGAATCTGGCGATTCTCGCGGCCGGTGTCGGCACCGCGGAGCATCGGCCCGCCGAGGGGATCGCGGTGCTGGAGGACGTCACGGAAAGCGTGTACCGGCTGGATCGGATGCTCACGCAGTTGCTGCGTTCGGGCTGGTTCGCCGGTGTTCGCGGGGTGGTGCTGGGTTCGTGGGCGGGCTGCGGCGATCCGGCGGAGATCCGGTCGATGCTCGTGGACCGGCTGAGCCCGCTCGGGGTCCCGGTGGTGGGTGAGTTCGGGTTCGGCCACGTGCGGTCGTCGCCGACCGTGCCGCGGGGGGGGGGGGGGCGCGGGGGGCCCCCCCCCCCCCCCCCCCGCCGCGCCCCCCCCCCCCCCGCCCGGCACCCGACCGGGTCGGTCACCGTC
>NZ_JBHYIQ010000073.1:29102-30124 GCF_042739895.1 Amycolatopsis sp. NPDC059021 | reverse complement strand
GGGTGCCCCTGGCGCCCCGGGGGGGGGCGCGGGTGGGGGGTTTGGTCGGGTGCGGCGCGGGTGTGGCGCCCCCGTGGGGGGGGGGGGGGTGGGGGGCGGGGCGGCCCGCGCGCCGCCCCACCCCTGTCGCTGAACTCCCCCGCGCTTTCCTGAGCGCTGCGGGTTACTTCCCTTTGTCCTCGGCGCGGTGTTTCCCGCCACCGCCCGAGTTGTTGATTTCCTGCGTCCGATCCGGATTGCTGTTCGAGCCGTTGGTATCGCTCTTGTTCTCGTGCTTGCCCATCTCGTCCCCCGTCCAGTGTGGTCCTCACTCGAGTTATTCACCGTGACTAATATCTGCTGAGACCACAAGTCCTGGTGCGGCGCCTCAAACTGGTGGGTGACGCAGCTTCCTCCCCAAGGCGCAATGAGCCGTCCGATGATGACACTCGTCAACGGTCGTGGTGGCTGTGTGGGTGGGTTTCGTCCACAGGGGCCGTGATCTTTTCCGGCGGTAGGGTGAACTGTATGCGCATGTCACCCGGCCAGGCCAGGGAGCGATTCACCGCGACGCGGGTGGCGAGGCTCGCGACGGCGTCGGCCGACGGCGTGCCGCATCTGGTGCCGGTGACGTTCGCGGTGTCGGGGGACGTCGTGGTGTTCGCCGTGGACCACAAGCCGAAGAGCACGACGGCGTTGCGCCGGCTGCGGAACATCGCCGCGAACCCGGCGGTGTGTTTCCTCGCCGACGGCTACGACGAGGACTGGTCGCGGCTGTGGTGGGCTCGGGCGGACGGCGTGGCCAGGGTGCTCACCGACGACGCCGACCGGGCGGAGCCGCTGCGGTGGTTGCGGGCGAAGTATCCGCAGTACGCCGAGCGTCCGCCGGAGCACGCCGTGGTGAGCACCCTGGTCCACACCTGGAGTGGCTGGCAGGCGGTCGAGACGCCGGGGGGGGGGGGGGGGGCGCGGGGGCGGGGCGCGGGCTGGGGGGAGGCCGCGGGGCGAGACGCGCTCGCACGCGGGCACCCCCCCCGCGCCCC
>NZ_JBHYIQ010000073.1:18613-29092 GCF_042739895.1 Amycolatopsis sp. NPDC059021 | reverse complement strand
GCCCCACCTGCCACCACACCGGCTCTGGGTGCCGGGGGTGCGAGAGCCGTTGACGCCCCCGTTCCGCGCGGTGCCCGGGGCTAGGCCGCCCTTCCCGGCACGTCTACAGGCTAGTGGCTGCCGCCGACGGCGGGCCTGGCTGCCTCACTCCGACCCACGGCGCTGTCCTGAACGCTCCGTTGGCGACGGTGAACGTCCCGAACGCGTCGTTCACGACACTGGCATGGCAGCGCGGGTGGCACGCCTCCTGTGATACAAGGGATCTTCGACCGCGAGGAGGCCTTCACGGACGTCTGCGGGGCTAGAGCGTGCCGCTGGCGGCGGGTTCGCCGGGCTTCTCCGCCGGTGGTGTGGGCGGCAGGAAGGTGTCCACGGGTTTGCGGCGCCACGCGGCGACGAGGCCGAGCGGGTCGGGGCGCAGCAGGGACGCGGCGGCGTAGAGGCTCGCGGCGATGACGATGGCGATGAACCACCAGTCGTAGAGCGCCTGTTCCCCGGTCGGGTAGTAGACCAGGGTGACGAACACCGACACCGCGACGACGGCCGACAGGTTGCGCCGCTGCCACTTGTACGTCGAGAGCAGCACGAAGCCCCAGGTCAGGTACCACGGCAGGGTCGGCGGGAAGAGGATCGCGACGGCGAGCAGGACGACCGCGGCGCGGAAGATGGCTTCCTTGCCGCCGCCGCGGGCGAGCCACCACTGCCAGACGCCGAAGACGGCGAGGCCGATCATCGCGATGGCGCGCGCGACGGTGACGAACGGGGACGGCTGGACGTCGACGATCAGGTGGACGAGCGAGTAGAAGATCTCGCCGATCCCGGTCGGGAAGTTCAGCCAGTTCGCGATGAGCTGCGGCGCCTTGAGCCCGGCGAACCAGCCGAGGTTCAGTGAGCCGAGCGAGACCCAGGTGCCGAGCACGAACACCGGGAGGAAGAGGGCGACCGAGGCGGCGCCGGCGCGCAGGAAGTTGCGGATCTTCGACTCGCCGGGCAGGTGGTTGGCCCACACCCAGACCAGGAACGGCAGCGCGATGGCGGCGGTCGGCTTGATCAGCATGCCGAGGGTGACCAGCACGATCGCGACGACGTGTTTGCGTTCCAGCGCGGCGAGGACGCCGATGGTGAGGAACGCGAGCATCATCAGGTCGTTGTGCGGGCCGCCGAAGAGGTGGATGACCATCATCGGGCTGGCGACGGCGAGCCACAGCGTCACCGGCAGCTTGCCGCCGAGGTGGCGGACCAGCCGGGGCAGGGCCCACAGGGTCCCGGCGAGGCCGGCGAGCAGCACGACGCGGGTGAGGATGACGCCGGGGATCATGTTGTCGCCGGTGAGGGCGACGATTCCCTTGGACAGCAGCAGGAACAGCGGTCCGTACGGGGCGGGCGTGGTCTGCCACAGCGGGTGCACGTTCTGCACGACGTTGGGCAGGACGTTGAGCTCGGCGGGCCCGTTGGCGTACGGGTCGAGGCCGTGCAGCAGCTGGGCGCCCTGGCCGAGGTAGGAGAAGACGTCGCGGGTGAACAGCGGCGGCGAGATCAGCAGCGGCGCCATCCAGCAGAACGCGGCGATCAGGACCGGCTTGCTGCCGACGCGCCCGGCGAGCACGTACCGGCCGAGCCGGACCCAGGCCCAGACGACGAGCGCGAAGCCGACGTACAGCACGGCGTTGGCCAGCATGCGGCCGTGGCCGTAGCGGATCCACGACATCGGGCCCTGGCCGAGTACCGGGTCGTGGATCAGGATGCCCCCGGCGCCGAACGCCCCTAGCATGAGCAACGTGCTGCCCACGGTGCCCATGGCGATGGTCCGGTAGGGGAATCGCGAGGGCACGCGAAGATCGCCCACGGACGGTGCCGGGGACAGCGGTGCCGGTTCTGTCGTAGTCGCCATTTCGTTGCAGAAGATTACACACCGCACCTGTGTGACTGTGCGGCAGCAGCCGATTCCGGCGCCCGGCGGCAAGATCGTGCGATCACCGGTCGGCCGCCGTGCGTGCGGCCGTACCGCCGGGCAGCGCGGCCAGCAGGGACTTCGTGTAGTCGTGGTGCGGGTCGAGCAGGACCTGTTCGACGGTGCCGGTTTCGACCAGTTCGCCCCGGTACATCACGGCCACCCGGTCGGCGATGTTCCAGGCCAGCCCGAGGTCGTGGGTGATTACGAGCGCGGCGAGGCCGAGCTGCCGTCGCAGGCGCAGCAGCAACGCGAGGATCTCGCCGCGTACGGACGCGTCGAGGGAGGCCACCGGCTCGTCGGCGACGAGTACGGAGGGTTCCAGCGCGAGTGCTCCCGCGATCACGACGCGCTGGCGTTGCCCGCCGGACAGTTCGTGCGGGAGCCTGCCGAGGAACTTCTCCGGCGGCCGCAGTTCCGCGGCCTCCAGCGCTTTGAGGACGGTCGCGCGTTCGTCGGCGAGGCCGTGGATGCGGGGGCCTTCGGCGACGGCCTCGTACACGGTGTGGGCGGGGTTGAGCGCGCTCGCCGGGTCCTGCAGGACCAGCTGCACCTGCCGCCGGTAGGCCCGCAGGCCCGCGCCGCCGGACGGCACCGGGTCGCCGTCGTAGGTGACCTCGCCGGAGTCGGGTTTTTGCAGGCCGAGCAGGGTACGGGCGAGCGTGGTCTTCCCGGAGCCGGACTGGCCGACCAGTGCGACGATCTCGTCGCGGTGCACGGCGAGGTCGACGCCGGCGACGGCCTGGATACGTTTCCCGGTCCGGTCGCGGAAGCCGACCCGCAGGTCCTTCGCGGCGAGCAGCGGTGTCCCGCCGGGCACGCCGCGGTTCTCGGGTTCGGGCGGCAGCGGGGTGCTGGTGGCGGGTGCGAACCGCGAGACGGGGTCGCCGACGGTCGGGAACGCGGCGGCCAGCGCGCGGCTGTGCTCGTGCCGGGGCGCGTTCATCAGCTCCGCGCTGGGCCCTTCCTCGACGATCTCGCCGTCGTACATGACCGCGATGCGCTCGCAGGTGGCGGCGAGCACGGACAGGTCGTGGCTGATCATGATGAGGCCGATGTCCTGCTCGTGGACGAGCTTGCCGAGCAGGGCGAGTACCTGGGCCTGGACGATGACGTCGAGGGCGGTGGTCGGTTCGTCGGCGATGATGAGCCGGGGCGAGCAGGCCAGCGCCATGGCGATCATGACGCGTTGTTTCTGACCGCCGGACAGCTCGTGCGGGTACGCGCCGGCGCGGCTGGGCGGCAGGTCGACCTGCCGGAGCAGTTCGGCGACACGCGCGTCGACCTCGGCGTCGGTCGGTGCCTTGCCTTCGGGCGGGTGCAGCCGGATGGGCTCGGCGATCTGCTCGCCGATGCGGCGGACCGGGTTGAGCGCGTGCATGGCGCCCTGGAACACGACCGACGCCTCGGCCCAGCGGACGGCACGCAGCCGTCCCCAGCGCATCGCGGTGACGTCTTCGCCGTCGAGCAGGATCTCGCCGGTGACCTTCGCGCTGCGCGGCAGCAGCCGCAGCACGCTCATCGCGACCGTGGACTTCCCGGATCCGGACTCCCCCGCGACACCGAGCGTGCCGCCGGGGTCCAGGCGGAGGCCGACGCCGCGGACGGCGGTGACCTCTCCCCCGCCGGTGCGGTAACTGACGCCGAGATTTTTCAGTTCCAGCAACGGATTCACGAGTGTTGTCCCTTGAGCCGCGGGTTCAGCACGGTCTCCAGACCGCGTCCGACGAGGGTGAAGAACAGCACGACCAGGACGATGGCGATGCCCGGCGGGAGCAGGTTCCACCAGGCGCCCTTGCTGACGGCGCCGTTGTTGAGCGCGGTTTCGAGCATGGCTCCCCAGGACACGGCGTTCGGATCGCCGACGCCGAGGAAGGACAGGGTCGCGTCGGCGATGATCGAGTTGCCGACGACCAGGGTGGTGTTGGCCAGTACCAGCGGCATGACGCCGGGCAGCACGTGTTTGCCGACGATGTGCAGGTGGCCGCCGCCGAGCGCCTTGGCGCGTTCGATGTAGGGCCTGCTCTCGATGGTCAGCGTCTGTGCCCGCACGAGGCGGGCGGTGCTGGGCCAGGCGGTGACGCCGATGGCGATGATGATGGTGCCGATGCCCTGCGGCATGACCGCGGACAGCGCGATGGCGAGCACGAGCGAGGGCAGCACGAGGAAGAAGTCGGTGAACCGCAGCAGGACCGCCGACACCCAGCCGCCGAAGTGCGCGGCGGTGATGCCGATGAGGGTACCGATCAGGACCGACAGGACGGTCGCGGAGAACCCGACGAGCAGTGAGACCCTGGTGCCCCACAACGTCATCAGCAGCACCGAGCGGCCGTCGATGTCGGTGCCGAGCCAGTACTGCGCGCTGGGCGGGTTGAGCGGGCCACCGGTCGCCTTCGTGACGTCCAGCCCGGACTCGTCGGACAGGAGCGGCATGAGCAGGGCGGCGAGGACGGTCACCGCGAGGCAGACGAGCCCGATCAGGCCGGGTTTCTGGCTCGCGAACTCGTGCCAGGTCTTGGCGATCGACGCGCGGCGCCGTCGCCAGGCGATGGTGCGCGGGCTCTCGGCTTTTTCGATGGTGGTCACGTGGTCCGCACCCTCGGGTCGAGCACGCGGTAGAGCAGTTCCGCGAGCAGGTTCATCAGGACCACCGAACCGGCGAGCACGACGAAGACGCCTTGCAGCACCGGCAGATCGGGTCCGTGCAGGGAGGTGTAGACCAGCTGGCCGAGACCGGGCCAGCTGAACACGGCCTCGACGGTGACCGCGCCGGAGACGACCATGCCGAACTGCATGAACACCAGCGTGACGGTCGGCAGGAGCGCGTTGGGCACGGCGTGGCGCCGCCGGACGAGGTCGTCGCGCAGGCCCTTGGCGCGGGCGGTGGTGAGGTAGTCCGCGTTCATCTCGCCCAGCAGCGACGAGCGCATGATGAGCATGTACTGGGCGTAGAACACCGCGAGCAGGGTCAGGCACGGCAGGATCAGGTGGTGCAGGACGTCCAGTGTCTGGGGCAGGAGCCCCGGCGCGGCGTCGGGTGAGTGCATACCGCGGCTGGGGAACACGCCGTTGGTGACGACCAGCAGGATCAGCCCGAGCCAGAACTGCGGAACCGACCACAGGGTCAGCGCGATCCCGGTCTGGGCGCGGTCGAAGAAGCTGTCACGCTTCCAGGCCGCGCGGATGCCCAGCCACAGGCCGAGCGCGACGGCGAGCACGGTGGCGCTGCCGACGAGCAGGACGGTGGGCCAGAGCCGTTCGCCGATCATGTCGATGACCGGGCGCCGTTCCAGATAGGACGTGCCGAAGTCGCCTTGCAGCAACCCGCCGAGGTAGCTGAAGAACTGGCTCAGCACCGGCTTGTCGACGCCGAGCTGTTCGCGTAGTTCGGCCAGCTGCTGGGGGCTGGTGGGCCGGTCGCGGATCATGAACGCGACCGGGTCGCCGGGCAGCATCCGGAACAGGAAGAAGCCGAGGACGATCACCAGCACGACGCTGGCGAGCGCGCCGCCGATCTTGGTCAGGACGAACCGGAGGGTTCCGGTCCCGCCTCGTCGCTTGTCGGGGTCGACGAGCGACGAGGCGTGTTCGGGAGTGATTGTTTGCGTCAAAGCCTTGCTACTCCCGGTCGTCCGCGTTGCGGCCACGACGGCCGATCAGCACGCCGCCGCCGACGAGCACGACGACCACGACGG
This sequence comes from Amycolatopsis sp. NPDC059021, assembly GCF_042739895.1. NCBI lineage: Bacteria > Bacillati > Actinomycetota > Actinomycetes > Pseudonocardiales > Pseudonocardiaceae > Amycolatopsis > Amycolatopsis sp. NPDC059021. The sequence continues at coordinate 23,446 of NZ_JBHYIQ010000073.1, read as the reverse complement.
CGCCGAGGGCGATCCACAGCCCGGTGTTGCCGCCGCCGCTGTCGTTCGACGCGGCCTGCTGCCCGGCCGGGGTGGCGCCGTAGACGCCCCAGTAGCCGCTCTGTTCGAGGATCTGGCCCTCGGGCTGCGGCTGTTTGGTGAACGACGCGAAGGTGTCCGAGCGGTAGGCCTCCAGCACGTTCTGGTAGTCGAGCACGACGTTCACGTACTGGCTGGCCAGCCGGGCCTGCGCCTGCTTGCTGTACTCGGCGCGCTTGGCGAGGTCGGTCTCGGCGAGCTGCTTGGCGTACAGGTCGTCGTACTGGGGGTCGCAGAAGAACGTGTCGGTGTTGGCGCCCTTGCCCTGCGCGTTCGGCCGCGCCGAGCAGGTGTGCAGCGACAGCACCGAATCCGGGTCGGGGTTGGTGGAGTAGCCGCCGATGTAGAGGTCGTAGTTGCCCGCGTTGCTGCGGTCGTTGAGTTCCTCGTCGGAGACCAGCTCCTGGCGCACCGAGATGCCGATGTCCTTGAGCCAGCCGGTGATGTACTGCGTGGCCCGCTGGTCATACGGCCGGCTGGCGTGGCCGGAGAGGCGCAGTTCGAGCCGTCCGCCGCCCGGCACGCTGCGGATACCGTCGCCGCCCTTGACGTAGCCGGCGGCGTCGAGTGTCGCGTTCGCGGCGGCGAGATCGAACTTCGTCCGTTCGGCGTCGGCCGGGTCCCAGTGGTAGGCGGAGTAGACCGACGGGATGATGCCGCCGGGCATCTGGGCGTAGCCGCCCATCACCCTGTCCACAATGGTCTTCGGGTCGATGGCCTGCGCGATGGCCTTGCGCAGGCGGACGTCCTTGAGCGCGGGGTTGCCGTTGCCGATCGGCTGGTTGTCCGCGTTCTGCACGCCGAAGTTGATGTTCACCTCGTCGTAGCGGCGGCCCGGTGCCTTGTTGGTGGCGATGTTCGGCTGGCCCTTGAGCGCGTCGAACTGGGTCGGGGTCAGCCGGTTGATGACGTCGACCTCGTTCTGCTTCAGCGCGTTCACCGCCGCTTCGGCGTCCTTGAACACCAGCAGTTGCAGCTCGTCGACCTTGGGTGCGCCACGCCAGTAGTTCTTGTTGGCCTTGAACTTGACGTACTCGTTCTGCTTGTACTCCGACAGCAGGTACGGGCCGTTGCCGACCCCGACGACCGCGGCGGTGTCGGTCTTCGGGTCGTTCAGGTCCTTGATCGGTTCCCATACGTGTTCCGGGACGATCGGGACGTCGAGCAGCGACACCGTCGACTGCGGGGTCTTGGTCTTGATGACCAGCGTGCTGTCGTCCGGCGCGGAGACCGAATCGAAGCTCGAGACGTAGCTGCCGTTGGCGGTGCGCGCGGTCTCGTCGTCCATCATCCGCTTGAACGTGAACGCCGGGTCCTTGGCCGTCACGGGCCGGCCGTCGGACCATTTGGTGCCCTGGCGGATCTTGAACGTCCAGGTCAGCTTGTCCGGTGAGGTCGTCCACGATTCGGCGAGCGCGGGCGCGGGCTCCGCCTTCTCGGCCGACGGGGTGGTCAGGAACTCGTAGTTGAACCTGCCCACCTGGGTGGCCGCGAGCAGCGTCGCGGTGAACGGGTTGAGGTGGTCGATCCCGGTGATCAGCGCCACCCGCAGCGTCTTGCCCTGCTGGGCATGGGCGGGTACGGCGAGCGGCAGCATCGCCAGGGTTCCCGCGGCGAGCGCCGCTCCCGCTCGGCTGATGTGCCGTCTGCCCGTCCTTCGGCGAGAGTGCACCGATAACCACCCCAATTTGTCTAGATCACTCGACCCCAAGGCGCAAAAGTAACCACTCGCGCGCCGCCGGTGTCAACGATTGCCACCCGTCAATGCCAAGCCGTGACTAAAGTGCGTCGCATGCGGATCATGATCTCGGCGGACATGGAAGGCGCGACGGGGGTCACCTGGACCGACGACGTCATCCCCGGCACGCCGCAATGGCAGCGGTTCCGAAAATTGTTCACCGGGGACGTCAACGCGACGCTCGCCGGGTTGTTCGACGCCGGTGCCACGGACGTGCTGGTCAACGAAGCGCATTCCTCGCAGCGGAACCTGCTGCTGGAGGACCTCGACGGGCGCGCGCGGATGCTGACCGGGCGGCACAAGCCGCTGTCGATGATGCAGGGCATCGATTCGGGTGTGGACGGCGTCGTGTTCCTCGGGTATCACGCGGGAGCCGGGTTCGACGGCGTGCTGTCGCACACCTACCTGGAGAACCAGATCACCGGGGTGTGGCTGGACGACGTCCCGGCGAGCGAGGGCAGGCTGAACGCGGCGATGGCCGCCGAATACGGCGTCCCGGTCCTGCTGGTGTCCGGGGACGACCAGACCTGCGACGACGCGCGCGACTACGCGCCGGACGCCGAGCTGGTGCCGGTGAAGGAGTGTGTCAGCCGGTACGCGGCGATCTGCCTGCCGCCCGCTAGGACGGCGGAACTGCTGTCCGAGGCGGCGGCGGAGTCGATGAAGCGGGCGGGAAAGTCCACGCCCGCACCGGGTTCGCACCGGATCGAGGTCGAGTTCGACGCGAGCCATCTCGCGCAGGCCACCGCGGTGATCCCGACCGTGGAACAGATCGGGGTGCGGCGGGTCGGGTTCGACGCGCCGAACATGACCGAGGCGATGAAGGCGTTCAAGGTGGTCACCGCGATCGCGGCCGGGGCGGTGCAGGGCATCTATGGCTGACGTCGTCGACGTGTGCGCGGACCTGATCCGGTTCGACACCACCAACCGCGGGGACGGCGACTCCGAGGGTGAGCGCGAGGCCGCCGAGTACGTGGCCGGGCTGCTCGACGCGTCCGGCGTCCCGTCGAAGATCCTGGAGCGCGCGCCGCGACGGTCCAATGTGGTCGCCCGGATTCCCGGCACCGACCCGGCTCTGCCCGCGTTGCTGGCGCAGGGACATCTGGACGTGGTGCCCGCGGACGCCGCGGACTGGTCGGTGTCACCGTTCTCCGGTGAGGTCCGCGACGGGTTCCTGTGGGGCCGGGGCGCGGTGGACATGAAGGATTTCTGCGCGATGGTGCTCGCCGCCGTCGCCTCGGGGCTGCGGCCGCGCCGGGACATCGTGCTCGCGTTCGTTGCCGATGAGGAGGATCGCGGGGAGTACGGTGCGCACTGGCTGGTCGAGGAGCATCCCGAGCTGTTCGAGGGCTGTGCCGCGGCGATCAGCGAGTCCGGCGGCTACACCTATCCGGTCCCGGCCGCCGACGGCCGGACGGTGCGGTTGTATCCGGTGGCCACGGCCGAACGCGGCACCGCGCATCTGCGGCTGACCGCGCGCGGCCGCGCCGGGCACGGCTCCCGGCCCAACGACGAGAACGCGGTGATCCGGCTGGTGGGCGCGTTGCAGCGGATCGCGTCGCACCGCTGGCCGGTCGAGCTGACGCCGACGGTGTGTGCCTTTCTCGAACGGACGGGGGAAGCGCTCGGCGTTCCCGTTGATCTGTCCGATGTGGACGGTACGGTCGCGCGGCTCGGGCAGGCGGGCGCGCTGGTGGTGCCGACGGTGCGGGTGAGCACCACCCCGACCATGCTGTCCGCGGGGTACAAGGTGAACGTCATCCCGAGCACGGCGACCGCGCAGGTGGACGTGCGGGTGCTGCCGGGCACCGAAGAAGCGACCCTCGCCGAGCTGGACGAGCTGCTCGGCGAGGGGGTCGAGCGGGAGTTCGTCGCGCATCAGGGCCCGGTGCAGGCGCCGGTCGGCTCGCCGTGGTTCGACGCGATGGCCGGCGCGCTGCGTGCCGAGGACCCCGATGCCGTCGTCGTGCCGTACTGCATGGGCGGCGGGACGGACGCGAAGGCGTTCAGCAAGCTGAGCATCGACTGCTACGGCTTCTCCCCGCTGTCGCTACCGGAAGGCTTCCCCTACCGCGCGATGGCGCACGGCGTCGACGAACGGGTCCCGGTCGAGGGCCTGCGGTTCGGCGAGCGGGTGCTGACCCGCTTCCTCACCGAGGTCTGACGGCCGCGTTTACCGGGTGAACTCGGCCCACCAGCGGGTGTTGTCCCGGATGGGTTCGATGCTGACCAGGCGGACGCCGTCCTGGGCGAAGGACTCGACCTCGGCGCGGGTGAGCGGCCACGGCGGGCCGCCGGCGGTGTCGACGCTCTCCTCGGCGACCTCGCAGACCAGCGCGGTGCCGCCGGGGGCGAGGAAGCCCGCGACGGACGCGATGGCCTTCGGGCGGACGTCGCGGGGCATGGCCTGGACGTTGATGATCTCGACGACGAGGTCGAAGGCGTGGTGCCATTCGGGTGGCGGTGCGAGCAGGTCCGCGACGCGGTAGTCCACCGCCGAGTCCGGGAACCGGCGTTGGGCGGCCGCGACGGCGGTGGCGGCGACGTCGAAGCCGGTCGTGGCGTATCCGGCGGCCGCGAGGACTTCGGGATCGTCGCCGAAGGCACTGCCGACGACGAGTGCGCGGCGGCCGTCGCCGGGGTGGGCCGCGGCCCAGGCGGCGAGTTCGGGGTTGGGTTCGTTGCGTGCCCACGGGATGACGGCTTCGCCCTTCTCGGCGGCCGTGTAGAGCTGTTCGAACCAGCCGGTGGGATCCCCGGCGGCGAGGGCGGTCTTGGCGAGGTCGGCGTCGGTGATCCGGTTCTGTCCGGTGGAATGAGTGCTCACCAGGTTGTTTATACCTCGGGACCCCTCCCGGGCCCGCACGGTTTACTGGCCGGGCGACCACCGTTCTCCGGTCGCCGCGACGCGGGCGGGGTGGGTGCCGCGCGCGGCGGCTTTGGGGGTCGCGGTGGGTGGGGGGGCGGGGGCCACCCCCCCACCCCCGGGGCCACCCCCGCCCCGCCCCATGCCCCCC
>NZ_JBHYIQ010000073.1:0-18603 GCF_042739895.1 Amycolatopsis sp. NPDC059021 | reverse complement strand
GGGTGGGTGGGGGGGGGGTGGGGGTTCCCCGGCGCCCACCGCGGGAGCGACCGGCACCGGGCCGATGGCCCCCACGACACGGCGGCGCGACCCCACCGGGATGATCGCGGGGTGATTCGGGGACGAGAAGGCCCGGCGACGCTCGCCGGAGTGCTGCGCGGGTGGCTCGATCGGCTCGGCGCCCACCGGTGGGCGGTGATCGCCCTGGTCGCGGCGGCCGCGGTGGTGACCGCCGGGGTTCTGACGCTCGTCTGCACCATGTGGCCGGTGGATCTGGAGGTGTACCGGTTCGGCGCGCGGGCACTGGCGCACGGCGAAGACATCTACGGCCCGCTCCCCCCGACCCGAGGCGGTTTCGCGCTGCCGTTCATCTATCCGCCGTTCGCGGCGGTGGTGTTCCTCGTGTTCGCGGTGCTGCCGACGCCGGTGGGTGCCGTGCTGATGCTCGGGATCTCGCTGACGGCGCTGGGCACGACGGTTTACCTCGTGGCCCGGCCGCATACCTCGCGCCGCACCGCCGTGCTCGCCGCGGTTTCGGCCGGGGCGGCGGCCCTGGCCTTCGAACCGGTCCGGGAGACGCTGTGGTTCGGGCAGGTCAATCTCGCGCTCATGGCGCTGGTGGTCTTCGACTGCCTGGGGCCGAAGACCCGCCTGCCGCGTGGGGTGTTGCTGGGCCTGGCCGCGGCCGTGAAGATCACCCCGGCCGGTTTTCTCCTGTTTTTCCTGCTGAGGCGGGATTTCCGGGCCGCGGTGACCACTGTCGTGACCTTCGTGGCCGCGGGTTTGGCCGGGTTCGTGGTGGCGCCGCAGGCGTCGTGGGCCTACTGGTTCGGTGGCGGGCTGACCGGCGCGTCGGGGATGAGCGGGTCGATCTTCGCCACCAACCAGACGATTCAGGGCGCGGTGCACCGGCTCGGGCTGCCGTCGGCGCCCACGCTCGTCCTGGTCGTGCTCGCGACCCTGGCCGCCCTGCTGCTCGCGGCGGGGGCCATGCGCCGGGCCGACGCACCGACGGCGTTCCTGCTGAACGCGGCGGCGGTGCTCGTGTGCTCCCCCATCTCGTGGTCGCATCACTGGGTGTGGATCGTCCCCGCGACCGTCCTGCTCGCCGCCCGCGCCAGGAGCCGCCGCGCGGTGGCCGGGCTGGCGGTCGTGGTCGCGGTGTTCGTCGTCGCACCGCATTCGTTCCTGCCCTCGCAGGGTTTCCGTGAGCTGACCTGGCGGCCGCTGGACCATCTGATCGGGAACAGCTACCTGTTGCTGGCGTTGGGTTTCCTCTGCTGGCAGTTCTTCGCGCTCCGCAGCGCGACACCCGGGCGGGGCACGGCGACGCGGCCGCCGGACTGTCAGGAGACGCGTTCCGCCTGATCCCGCCGTCCCCTCGACGGACCAGCGGGCACGGCCTGCGCTGTCCGTTTTCGGCCAGGTTTGCGCCCGAAGTCTTGACATCGATGTCAGGGCCGGGTTTCGCTTCCTTCGCGCCGCCGGTCCCCCGCCCGCACGGCGCGTCAGGCAGACCTTGGAAGAAAGCTTGGTGCAACGATGCCCCGAAGCGTCAGATCCGTCCACGCGACCCTGGTCGCCGTGGTCGCCGCCACCGGACTGGCCGTTCTCCCGGCGGCCGGTACCGCGGCCGCGGACACCCAGCCACCCGATTTCTCCTCCTCCTTCGAACCGTCGGATCCGCAGCCGTCGTGGGCCGACACCGTTGACACCGACGCGGCGGGCAAGCCGCGGTCCTCGGGGGTCGACGGCGCGAACGGGACCTCGATCCCCGGCGACATCCGGGGCAAGGTGACCGAGACGAGCGCGAGCAACGAGAACACGGGCGGCGGCGAGGTCGTCGCGAACCTGGTCGACGGTTCCCCGGACACGAAGTGGCTGTCCTGGCAGCCGACCGGCTGGGCGCAGGTCGCGCTCTCGGCGCCGACGTCGATCACGCACTACGCGCTGACCTCGGCCAACGACGTGCCGGAGCGGGACCCGAAGGACTGGACGCTGCAGGGCAGCAACGACGGTGCCGCCTGGTCCGATGTGGACAAGCAAAGTGGACAGTCGTTCAGCGCGCGGCTGCAGGAGAAGAGCTACAAGCTCGCGGCGCCGAGCGCGGCGTTCAAGTTCTACCGGCTGAACATCACCGCCAACAACGGTGGCCCGATCCTGCAGCTCGCCGAACTGCTGTTGGCCAACGACGATCCGGCGCCGCCACCGCTGCCGAACATGCGCAGCTTCACCGACAGCGGCCCGACCAGCGGGTACACGAACAAGAACCGCGCGGGGTTCACCGGCGCGAAGGCGTTCCGTTACTCGGGCACCCAGTCCGCGGCCGGGCACGGGTGGTCCTACAACAAGATCTTCGCCGTCGACATCCCGGTGACCGCGTCGACGGAGCTGTCCTACAAGGTGCAGCCACAGTTCGTCACCGGTGACCTGAAGTACCCGAGCACGAACGTCGCGATCGACCTGGCGTTCACCGACGGGACCTATCTGCGTGATCTGGGCGCGGCGGACCAGTACGGCTTCCCGCTGACGCCGGAGGGCCAGGGCGCGAGCAAGATCCTCTACGCCAATCAGTGGAACCTGGTGCGGTCGCTGATCGGCACGGTGGCCAAGGGCAAGACGATCTCGCGGATCCTGGTCGGCTACGACAATCCGAACGGCCCCGGCAGCTTCCAGGGCTGGCTCGACGACGTCAAGATCTCCGCGACACCGACGCCGCCGGCGAGCAAGCGGCCCAGCGACAACGTGCTCACCACGCGCGGCACGATGGCCAACGGCACGTTCTCGCGGGGCAACAACTTCCCGGCGACGGCGGTGCCGCACGGGTTCAACTTCTGGACCCCGGTCACCGACGCGAGTGCCGACCAGAACGGCACACCCCGGTGGCTGTACAACTACCATGCGCAGAACAACGCCCAGAATCTCCCGCAGTTGCAGGCGTTCAGTGTCAGTCACGAGCCGAGCCCGTGGATGGGTGACCGGCAGGTCTTCCAGGTGATGCCGTCCGCGGCCGCCGGGGTGCCGGACGCGAACCGCGACGCGCGGGCGCTGCCGTTCAAACACAGCGACGAGGTCGCGCGGGCGCACTACTACGGCGTGCGGTTCCAGAACGGGATCCAGACCGAGATCGCGCCGGCCGACCACGCGGCGATGTTCCGGTTTTCCTTCCCTGGCACCGATTCCAGCCTGGTCTTCGACAACGCCACCAACGCGGGCGGGCTGACGCTGGACACCGCGACCGGCACGCTGTCCGGCTACACCGACACCGGCGCGTCCGCCGGGGCGGGCCGGATGTTCGTCTACGCGACGTTCGACAAGCCGGTCACGGCGGGCGGCAAGCTCACCGGGCAGGGCCGCGACAACGTCACCGGGTACCTGCGGTTCGACGCCGGTGCCGGCAAGACGGTGCACATGCGGATCGCGACGTCGCTGATCAGCGTCGAGCAGGCGAAGAAGAACCTGGCGCAGGAGATCGCCCCGGCGGCGACGTTCGACTCGGTGCGCGACGCCGCGCAGCGGGCGTGGGACGACCAGCTGAAGGTGATCGAGGTCGAGGGCGCGTCGCAGGATCAGCTCACGACGCTCTACTCGAACCTGTACCGGCTGTTCCTCTACCCGAACTCCGCCTTCGAGAACACCGGCACCGCCGACAAGCCCGCGTACAAGTACGCGAGTCCGGTGTCGCCAAAGTCCGGTGTGGACACTCCGGCCCGGACCGGCTCGAAGATCGTCGACGGCCAGATGTACGTCAACAACGGGTTCTGGGACACCTATCGCACGACGTGGCCGGCGTACTCGCTGCTGAGCCCGGACATGGCGGGCAAGATGGTCGACGGGTTCGTGCAGCAGTACCGCGACGGCGGCTGGATCGCGCGCTGGTCCTCCCCCGGCTACGCGGACCTGATGACCGGGACCAGCTCCGACGTCGCGTTCGCCGACGCCTATCTCAAGGGCGTGCGCAACTTCGACGTCAAATCGGCCTACGACGCGGCGCTGAAGAACGCGACGGTGACGCCGCCGAACTCGGCGGTCGGCCGGAAGGGCCTGGACCAGTCGATCTTCCTCGGGTACACGCCCAACACCACCGGTGAGGGTTTCTCGTGGGCGATGGAGGGTTACGTCAACGACTTCGGCATCGCGAACCTGTCGAAGAAGCTCTACGACGAGGCACCGGCGAACGACCCGCGCAAGGCGGAGTACCTGGAGAACTACGAGTACTTCACCAGCAGGGCACAGCAGTACGTGAACCTGTTCGATCCGGGTGTCGGGTTCTTCCAGGGCAAGAACGCGAGCGGCAAGCCGACCCGGTCGAAGGCCGAGTACGACCCGCGCACCTGGGGCGGGGACTACACCGAGACCGACGGCTGGAACATGGCGTTCACCGCGCCGCAGGACGGTCGGGGCCTGGCGAATCTCTACGGCGGCAAGGACAAGCTGGCGGCCAAACTGGACGCGTTCTTCGCCGACCAGGAGACCGCGAACTTCCCCGGTTCCTACGGCGGGACGATCCACGAGATGCGGGAGGCGCGGGACGTGCGGATGGGCCAGTACGGCCACTCCAACCAGCCCTCGCACCACATCCTCTACATGTACGACTACGCGGGTCAGCCGTCGAAGACGCAGGCGAAGGTGCGCGAGGCGCTCTCGCGGCTCTACAGCGGCAGCGAACTCGGGCAGGGTTACGCGGGCGACGAGGACAACGGCGAGATGTCGGCCTGGTACGTCTTCAGCGCGCTGGGCTTCTACCCGCTGCAGATGGGCAGCCCGGACTACGCGATCGGGTCGCCGCTGTTCACGAAGGCGACGATTCACCTCGCCGGTGGTAAGGACCTGGTGATCAACGCGCCGAAGAACAACGCGAAGAACGTCTACGTCCAGTCGCTGAGGGTGAACGGCCAGCCTTATACCTCGACGTCGCTGTCGCAGGATCTGCTGGCTCGGGGCGGGACGCTCGACTTCGACATGGGCCCGAATCCGTCGAAGTGGGGTACCGGCCCGAACGACGCGCCGAAGTCCATCACCACCGGTGACGCGGTGCCGGCGCCGCTGCACGACGAGACCGGGCCCGGCAGGGGCACGGTGTCCACTTCGGACGGTTCGGACGCCTCGGCGTTGTTCGACAACACGTCGCGGACCGAGGCTCGGGTCACGGGCGCGGTGCAGTACCAGCTCAAGTCGTCGAAGGAGGCGGTCACGCACTACACGCTGACCTCGCCGAAGGGCGCCGGGGACGTGAAGGGCTGGGTGCTGAAGGGTTCCTACGACGGCAAGACGTGGGCGGTCGCCGACGAGCAGAAGAACCAGTCGTTCGCCTGGCGGCAGCAGACGCGATCGTTCAAGGTGGCCAAGCCCGCGCACTACAGCTACTACCGGCTGGAGGTCACCGCGACCACCGGCGGGACCGCGTCGCTCGCCGAGGTCGAACTGCTCGGCAAGCCGGACGCGGCGTGCACGCAGACCGTCACCGGCACCCACCAGGGCCCGCTCACGGTGTCGAGCGGCACGACGTGCCTGGAGGACGCGACGGTGACCGGCCCGGTGACGGTGGCGCGGGGCGCGAGCCTGGTGGCACACGGCGGGACGATCTCGGGGCCGCTGTCGGCCTCGGGTGCCGACCAGGTGGTGCTGGTCGGGACGAAGGTGGGCGGTCCGGTGTCGATCACCGGCGCCACCGGCACGGTGTCGATCGAGCAGGCCGAGATCGGCGGTCCGCTCGCGTTGACCGGCAACCGGGGCCCGGTGGTGACGTCGAGTGCGATCGGCGGTCCGCTGGCCTGCACGGGCAACACGCCCGCGCCGACCGACTACGCGCTGGGCAACACCGTCCGCGGTCCCGCCGCGGGCCAGTGCTCGGCGCTGTAGTCGGCTGACATGCCGAGGGACGCCCTGGGTGCGTTGGATGCGACCAGGGCGTCCCTCGGCGCATCGAGCGCACCGAAGGGGGCCCTCGGCACCCACGGCGCAGTCACGCTGAAAGTCGCGAAGAGGACCACTGTCCACAAAGGATGAAGAGGGCGGCGAAAAGCCCGGTTATCGCGCATTTGCCCGTATTTGACCCACTATCCATAGAGGGCAGTCCGAGTCGCTCTTCCGGGTGGGCCGTTGACGTGCCGGGATTTAGCTGCGGTTCGTGGTGATGCGGGCTTCGATGCCGTCGAGGATGGTGTCGAGGCCGAAGGCAAGCGTGTGTTCGGGGTCGTCGGCCGCGTTGAAGTGCGCGCCGACCGCGGCGCCGACGCGGGCGGACACGGCGAGGTCGTCGTCGGTCATGACCTGCTCGAGGACCGGGGCGACGACACTCCACCATTCGGCGTCCGACATCCCGGAGTCGGCGCGGGCCCGCGACGTGCTCCGATGCGCGCGGGCCGCACTGGCGACGTGGCCGAGTACCAGGGTCAGGGCGGCGTCCATCTCGACGTCGGACAGGCCGATGCCGTCCAGCGGTCGTAGCTCGGTCTCGTATTTCCGGCTGATGTTCGGCCCGAGGTGCGGCCGGGAGGAACGGATGTCGAGCAGCCACGGGTGCCGCTCGTAGAGGGACCAGTTCCGTTCGGCGACGAACTTCATCGCCGAGCGCCAGTCGCCGACACGCGCGGCGGTCCCGACGCCGTCCTCGTAGAGCTCGCCGAGGACCGAGTCGACCATGAGCGTGGTGAGTTCGTCCTTGCCGGGGACGTGCCCGTAGAGCGACATCGCGCCGACGCCGAGATGCTCGGCGACCTTCCGCATCGAGACGGCGTCGAGCCCGTCGGCGTCGGCGATTTCGATACCGGCGGCGACGATCGCGGACACGGTGAGGCCGGAGCGGCCGGGTGCGGGGTGATGTCCCCACAGCAGGTAGATGCTGCGCGCCAGATCCGGCGCCGGGGAACGGCGAACCACCGCGGAGGTCTCCTTCCGAACCGCCTTGCCTCTTCCGTACACCGTACCGTACAGTGGCTTGCGTACACCGTACGGTACGGTGTACCGCCAAGGGGGAACGAATGGCCGACGAACTGACCGTGCCGCTGCTGCCCTGCCGGTCCATCGACGAGATCGCCGAGTTCTACGAAATGCTCGGTTTCACCCGGACCTACTACCAGGCCCGCCCCTACTCGTGCGTGTCGCTGAAGCGCGAGGACATTCAACTGCAGTTCTTCGGCATGCCCGATTTCAAGCCCGAAGACTCCTACGGAAGCTGCCTGGTGATCGTGCCCGACACCGGCGAGCTGTTCCGCGCCTTCGCCGACGGGATGCGTGCCGTCCACGGCAAGCTGCTCGTCTCCGGGATTCCGCGGATTACCAGGCCACGTAAGCGGAAGAACGCCGGGAACCTGTCCGGGTTCGCCGTCGTCGACCCCGGCGGGAACTGGATCAGGATCTTCGCCGCCAAGGCCGATCCCGCCGACGAGGCACCGGCCGGGAACAAGCTCGCCGAGGCCCTCCGGAATGCCGTGGTCATGGGCGATTCCCGAGGCCACGAGGCACAGGCCACGCGAATCCTGGACAACGCACTGCGCCGCGCCGGGGAGGAGACGGCCCTGCCGGGCGACCTGCTGGAAGCGCTGGCCTACCGCGCCGAACTCGCCGTGCGGACCGGCGACCCGGCCGCCGCCCGCCCGTTCCTCGACCAGGCGAGCGAGATACCGCTCACCGACGCCGAGCGGACCGCCCACGCCACCACGCTCGCGAGCCTTCAGGACCTCACGGCCACCGTGGCGCGCCCCGATCAGGACCGCTGAAAGCCGTAAGCACGCTCCACCCTGGCGACCTCGATGTGGTAGTCGGCGTACCATCGCTGTTTGCCGAGCCGTTGCGCCTCGAGGTGCTCGGTGTGCCGCTGCCACGCGGTGATCGACTCCGTGTCGCGGTAGTACAGGACCGTGAGCTCCCTGCCGTCGGCGCCGGTCTGTGACTCGCGCCCGAGATACCCCGGCTGCCGCGCGCCCAGCTCGGCCATCCGCACGGCCATGGCCGCGTAGCCGTCGGGATCCTCGCCGCTCAAAGCACTGCTGATGACCACCGCGTAGTAGGGCGGTTCGGGTCTGGTGAAGGACACCAGCCGGATCCTAGAAACTCGAAATTCCTTCATCAACATCTTTCCGTCCACCGGACACTCCGGCCCGGCCGGGGGCGGTGACGCGCCGCCCACCGCCCTTGGCATGCCGACTCGGCCGAACGGCGGATACGGTGAGCGGGTGACGGTCACCGGGTTCTTCTCCTCTTTCGAGTCGGGTGATCCGCAGCCAGTGGACCCGGCCCTGCGCGTCGGCGCCGGGCCGGAACGCTCCCCGACCGCGAAGACCGGCGTCGGCTACACCGGGGCTCGCGCGCTCAGGTACGCCGGCACGCTCTGGACGACGCTGTTCGACCTCGACCTCGAGGTCACCGAGCACAGTGAACTGTCCTATGTGGTCTTCCCGGAGCCGGACGACGGACCCAGCTACCGCAGCACCTACGTCGCACTCGACGTCGAATTCGAGGACGGCGCCACGGCCGGGTTCTCGGCCACCGAACAAGGCGACGCAAAGACGCTCTACGTCGGTCAGTGGAACCTCGTCCGCCACCGCCTTGGCGCCTTCGCCGGACGTCGTGCCCGGCGGATCACGCTGGTGACCGCGCCGCCGCCCGGGGACGGCGAACCGTGCGGCTGGCTCGACGACGTCCGTATCGCCGAGCGGGTGATCGAGCCGCGCGAGCAGGTGGACCACGTCCGCACGACCCGCGGCACGCACTCCAGCGGCGAGTTCTCGCGGGGCAACACCTTCCCCGCGACGGCGGTGCCGCACGGGTTCAACTTCTGGACCCCGGTCACCGACGCCGGCGCCACGGACTGGATCTACTCCTACCACCGGCACAACACGCCCGAAAACCGGCCGGCGCTGCAGGCCTTCGCGCTCAGCCACCAGCCCAGCCCGTGGATGGGCGACCGGCACACCTTCCAGATCATGCCCGGAATCGGCCCGGTCGAACCCGGCCGGAAGCAGCGTGCGCTCACGTTCTCGCACGACGAGGAGACCGACCGGCCGCATCACTACGGTGTCCGGTTCGACAACGGCGTCACCGCCGACCTCGCCCCTGCCGAGCACGCCGCGATCCTCCGCTTCACCTTCCCCGGCGAACGCGGCTGGCTGCTGTTCGACAACGCCCGCAACCGCGGCGGCCTGCGCCTGCACCCGGCGACCGGGGTCGTCACCGGGCACACCTGGGTGCGGAGCAGGCTCTCGGCCGGCGCGCGCCGCATGTTCGTCTACGCCGAAACCGACATCCCAGCCCGCCACGGCGGCAAGATCCGCCGTCCGCCCTGGCGGACCGTCACCGGCTATCTGGAGTTCGACGCGCCCGCGGTGACGCTGCGGATCGCGACCTCGCTGATCAGTCTCAAGCAGGCCAAACGCAATCTCGCGCTGGAAATCCCCGCCGGGACGACGTTCGAGCACGTCCGCGACCAGGCCCGCGCACAGTGGCAGGAACTACTCGGCCGCGTCGAGATCGAGGGCGCCACCGAGGACCAGCTCACGACGTTCTACTCGAATCTCTACCGCCTGTTCCTCTACCCGAACATCGCGCACGAGAACACCCCGAACGGGATCCGCCACGCCAGCCCGGTCATCCGCCGCCTGCTGCCCAGCACCCGGACCCGCACCGGCGCGAAGATCGTCGACGGTGAAATGTACGTCAACAACGGCTTCTGGGACACCTACCGCACCACCTGGCCCGCCTACGCCCTGCTCACGCCCCGCCGCTGCGGCCGGATGATCGACGGGTTCGTCCAGCAGTACCGCGAAGGCGGCTGGATCTCCCGGTGGTCCTCCCCCGGCTACGCCAACCTCATGACCGGCACCAGTTCCGACGTCGCCTTCGCCGACGCCTACCTCAAGGGAGTCCGCGGCTTCGACGTCGAAACCGCCTACGACGCGGCCGTGAAGAACGCCACCGTCACCCCGCCGACCCAGGCCGTGGGCCGCAAGGGACTCGACCGGTCCCTCTTCCTCGGCTGCACGCCCACGTCCGTCCACGAAGGACTGTCGTGGGCACTCGAAGGCTGTATCAACGACTTCGGCCTCGCCAACCTCTCCGACGCCCTCGCCCGTGAAAGCGAAGGGCACCGCGCCCGGGTGTACGCCGACAACGCGGCCTACTTCCGTCAGCGCGCCCAGCAGTACGTCAACCACTTCGACCCGGAGGTCGGGTTCTTCCAGGGACGCAACCGGGACGGCAGCCGCCACTTCCCCGCCCACGGCTACGACCCCGAGGCCTGGGGCGGCGATTTCACCGAAACCAACTCCTGGAACACCGCCTTCTCGGTTCCCCACGACGGCCCCGGGCTCGCCGCGCTCCACGGTGGACACGCCGCGCTCGAAGCCAAGCTCGACACGTTCTTCGCCACGCCCGAGACCGGGCGCAAACCCGGCTCGTACGGCGGGATCATCCACGAGATGACCGAGGCCCGCGACGTCCGCATGGGCCAGTACGGCCACTCCAACCAGCCGTCCCACCACATCCCGTACGTCTACAACCTCGCCGGAGCGCCGACGAAAACCCAGCGCGTCGTCCGCGAGATCCTCCGGCGGCTCTACCTCGGCAGCGACCTCGGCCAGGGCTACTGCGGGGACGAGGACAACGGCGAGATGTCCGCGTGGTACGTCTTCAGCGCGCTCGGCTTCTACCCGCTCGCGGTCGGCAGCCCGCGCTACGCCCTCGGCGCCCCCCTGTTCCGTAACGTCATCATCCACCTCGAAAACGGGAAGGACCTCGTCATCCGTGCCCCCGGCAACACCGCGGACACCTGCTACGTCAGCGGCCTCACCCTCGACGGCGAACCCTGCGACACCACCACCGTCGCCCATGCCGCCCTCACCCGCGGCGCCGTCCTCGAGTTCGACCTCACCACCTCTCCCACCGGCTGGGGACGGCCACCCGCGCCGCCCGCCGATCCCGCCCCGCTGACCGACCTCACCGGCACCGCCCGCTCCGCCCACGGCGACACCACGCCGTTGTTCGACGACACCTCCCGCACCGAGACGACCTTCCGCACCGCCACCCCGACTATCGCATTCACCCCCGACAATCCCGACCACGAACTCGTCATGTACACGCTCACCTCCGGCCTCGGCGCGGGCGATCCCCGCGCCTGGGTCCTCGAAGGCTCACCCGACGGCCACCACTGGACCACCCTCGACGAACGACGCGACGAACTGTTCCGCTGGCGCCGCCAGACCCGGCCGTTCGTCCTCGGCACCCCCGCCACACACCCGCACTACCGGCTGCGCGTCACCGCCGCGACCCGGCGCCACGTCAGCCTCGCCCAGTGGGAGCTCCTCGCCCGATGATCAGAAATCTCCACGACCGCATCACCGCGTCCGACCCCGGCCTGGTCCGGCTCCGCGTCGGCCTGTCCGCCGTGCTGGGCATCGTCATCGCGATCCTCGCCCTGCTGCCCGTCCACCTGCCGCTGACGATCATGCTCGTCGGTGCCATCTCCGCGATGACGACCGCGTTCACCGTCAACGACACCACCCCCGGAGCCCAGGCCGTCACCCTCGGACTCGCCTGGGTCACCGGCGCCGCCACCGTCACCATCGCCAGCCTCGGCGCGACGATGCCGCCGCTCAACAGCGTTCTCATCGTCGTGCTGATCTTCTTCGCCGTCTACGCCCAGCGCTTCGGGCCCCGCGGCATCGCACTCGGCTCGGTCGGCTTCTTCCTGTTCTTCTTCGCGATGTTCCTGCAGACCCACATCAAGCAGGTCCCCGAAGTCCTGCTCGCGCTCACCGTGGGCATCGCCGCCAACGCGCTGGTCCGGTTCGTCACCCTGCGCCGCAACGCCGACGCCGAACTCCTCCGCGTCCGACGCGCCTTCCGTGCCCGCCTGGCCACCGTCGTCCGCGGCTGCGAGGCCTATTTAGCTGTCGACGGCAGCGACCGCACCAGGAAGCAACTGCGCACCGCCTACAACCGCCTGCACGAATGCGTCCTGCTCATCGAGGACTCTGCCCCCGACGTCGTCGGCGAAGAGGTCGCCGGCAGGCTGCGCCGCCGCGCCATCGAAGTCGAACTCGCCGTCCAATGGCTCGTCATCACCGTCCAGCGCACCTGCAGCAAGGACCTCACCGAGGAAACCCGCGACGACCTCATCGCCCGCCTGGCCCGCTTCCGCGCGCTGATGGAACGCGACCCCCGCGAACTCCCGCTGATCAGCCAGACCGGCGAGTACAGCCGCATGCTCGTCGAAGGCAGCCGCATCGACGAACGCGCCAAACCCGGCGACGGCGTCCGCCGCGCCATCGCCGAACTCGCCCTCGCCGACGACCGCGCCCAGCGCGCAGCCGAGCGAGAAGCCACTTTGGACAGTCCATACGACCCCGACGAGGCCGAGGAGCCCACCCCGGCGTTCGCCTACGACAACCGCACGCGCAGCGCCATCCAGGCCGTCATCGGCGGCGGGCTCGCCGTGCTCGGCGGCGAACTCGTCTCGCATCAACGCTGGTACTGGGCCGTGCTCACCGTGTTCGTCGTGTTCATCGGCACCTCGTCGTCGGGTGCCACCTTCGTCAAGGGCGCCCGGCGCGTCGGCGGCACCCTCATCGGCATCTTCGGCGGCATGCTGCTCGCCCTGCTCGTCGGCGGCAACCTCCCCGCCACGCTCACGCTGATCCTGGTGTGCGTGTTCGGTATGGTCTACACCTCCCGCGTGTCCCAGGTGGTGATGTCCTTCTTCATCACCTGCATGCTCGGCCTGCTCTACAGCCTGCTCGGCACGTTCAGCCTCGAAGTGCTGTGGATCCGCGTCGCCGAAACCGCCGTCGGCGCTACCGCGGGCATCCTCGCCGCACTCGTCATCCTCCCGGTCCGCACCCGCTCGGTCATGCTCGACGACATCGGCACTGTGCTGGACGACCTCCACGAGTTCCTCGAAAAGACCGAGAAACTGTTGTCCGGTGAGGAGAACGTCAACATCGTCGAGCTGTCCCGCGACATCGACCGCGACGTCGACACCCTCCGCACGACAGTCGAACCGCTCACCCACCCCGTCAATCTGCACAGCGCCCGCCGCGACTACGGCTGGCACGTCCTCACCACGGCCGAGACCATCGCCTTCCGCGCGCGCCACGTCGCCGCCCGCGCCGAACCCGGCCAGCTCACCGGCCCCGTCGCCGACCGGCTGAAACTGTTCACCGGACGCTTGCTCGCCAACATCGACAAGATCCGGGAAGCCGTCGGCGAACCGGGAAAGACGGTCAAACCGCTCATCCGCGACGACGGCACCCCGGTGGCCGACCGCATCGACCACGCCGAGACCCGGGCTGTGCTCTCCAGCCTCAGCCACCTCGACGAAGGACTGATCGCTCTCGGCCGGGCCTTCGGCGTCGAGGCCAAGAACCCGTGAGCCCCGCCCTCAAGAGCGTCCGAACAGCCTGACCACGCTGTTCGGCGCCTCCTGGCCGAAGAAGGTCTCGAGATTGTGCGCCGATTGGGCGGCGATCTCGTGGCTGCGGGGGAAAAGCCGCTTCTCGTAGGCGGCGAGCGCGGTCTCGACGTCGGGCTGCCCGGCCAGCTCGCGCGCCAGGTCGGCGCCGTCGTACATGGCGAGGTTGGCGCCTTCGCCGGCGAAGGGCGACAT
The DNA here is from genome assembly GCF_042739895.1 of Amycolatopsis sp. NPDC059021. Taxonomy (NCBI): domain Bacteria; kingdom Bacillati; phylum Actinomycetota; class Actinomycetes; order Pseudonocardiales; family Pseudonocardiaceae; genus Amycolatopsis; species Amycolatopsis sp. NPDC059021. Next base: position 5,000 of record NZ_JBHYIQ010000073.1, on the reverse strand, counting down.
CAGGTGCGCGGCGTCGCCGACGAGCGTCACGCCCGGCACCCGGTCCCAGCTGATCCCGACAGGGAGCGCGTGGATCGGCCGGAGCCACGGCTCCGCGTCACTGCCTGTCACGAACGCGGTGAGCAGCGGCGACCAGCCATCGAACTCGTGGGCGAGGCGGCGGAGACCGGCGGCCGGGTCACCGAAGTCGATCGACCGCATCCACTCCTCGGGCTTGTTCAGCGCTACGTAACCGCGCACACCGCCGTCCGCGTCGCGGTGGGCGATGATGCCCTGGCCCGGCGCGACCGCCATCAGGGTGCCGCCGCCGATCGTGGCCACGCTCGCCCGGTGGTCTCCGCCCGAGGCGAGGGCGATCTCGACGAAGCAGGTGCCGCTGTAGCGCGGCTGGGCCTCGGTGAGCAGCGGCCGGACCTTCGACCAGGCGCCGTCCGCACCGACGACGACGTCGGCGCGGACGGTGGAACCCACCGTGAAGGTGAGGTCGAAGCCGCCCGCCGGGTGGTGCCGGAGCGCGGTGAGTTTGTGGCCCCAGTGGATGGTCCCGGGGGCGAGCGAGTCGATGAGCAGGCGCCGGAGTTCACCGCGATCCACCTCGGGGCGGGCCGAACGGGGGTCCGCGGGCCGGTCGAGCAGGATCGTGCCGTGGCGGTCGACGACGCGCTTGGCGTCCTCGCCTGGCCGGACCAGGGCGCGGAACTCGTCGTACAAGCCCGCCGCGCGGAGCGCGACCTGCCCGGTTTCTTCGTGGATGTCGAGCAGACCGCCCTGGGCGCGCGCCGTCGCCGACGCCTCACCCTCGTAGATCGTGGCGGCGACGCCGTGGGCTTGGAGTACCCGGGCGAGCGTCAGCCCGCCCAGTCCTGCTCCGACGATGGTGACGGTCTTCTGCATGGTGCGCTCCTCGGTTGCGGTCGACACCGGGAGCGGGCGGGACGCCCGATCTCGGCATGGAGACGCTCACCGATCGGAACCGTCCTGCATCGATGTGTGCGCGATGTCCGGCGAGCAACGCTGCGGGACATCGTTTTTCGCGACACCACGAATCTTACCTGGCTTCGGATTCTACGGCGACCGCTACCAGGGATAGGTGGCCTGGAGAGTGGCCGAGACGGGGGCGAGGTCGGTGGTGAGGTGGTCGAGTTCGGCAGGGCTCAGCGCGTTGTACGGCGCCTCCGCGAGCCGGTCGGTCAGTGCCTCGACTCGTTCCTTCGTGGCCCGCCCGGCAGGGGTGAGCCAGCCGTCGGCCCCGACGAGGCCGCGGGTGCGCATGCCGTCGATGACCGCGTTCAGCTGTGCGGCGGGGAGATGGTGGACCCGGCCGAACTTGTGCGCGGGCATGTCGACGGAGAGGGCGTGGAGCACGTGAGCTTCGGTCCCGCCAACGCCCTCGGCCACCAAAGCGACGGTGTGGCCGTCGCCGCGATGCTCGCGGAGCAGGGTGGCGGCGTGCCACAGCCGGGCGATCGGCTCCTGCGGTACCGGGAGCGCGCGAAGCGCGGCATAGAGGGGGCGTCCTTCGACGGGTGCGCTGGTCGCCGCTCGCAGCAGGAGATCGGCGGCGCGCGCGATGGCGGGGCCATCGGCGAGGTCACCGAGGATCCGCCGCATCGCCGCGACGCAGCCACGCTCGCGAGCGGCCAGCGCCGCCTCGGGCGTGGTCAGGTCCCAGACCCGCGGGATGTGCCGTGCCACCTCGCCGGGAGCGAAGCTGTAGAAGATCGCGTGGACCACCTCGGCGGGCACCGACCGGCCGAGGGGTGCGGCTCGCCCGGCGAAGTAGGCGTCCCACGGGTTACGCAGACCCAGCGCCATCAGGTCGTCGTCGGAGCCCTCGGCGAGGTAGGGCACCAGACCGATCGGCTCGATCAGGTCGTACATGCGGCGGGCGACGGGTTCCGGGTGCGACATCTCGTCTCCTGTGCTCGTGGCGGCGCCCTCGTGGCGGCCGCTCACCTGCTCCACGAACGGCTCACCCAGGATCCGACACCAAGAGCTTTGCCAATCTGGTCGGGCACCCGTCGACCACGCCGGAGTCAGGCCGCAGCGGGAGTGACACTCGCCGAGACCTCGGCGAGCAGGCGTCCGATGTTCTCGTTCCAGCGTGAGCACAGGACGAGGTCACGGGCTGGGTCGACCCACAACAGATGCCTGCCCCCGTTCCCCCGGGCACCGCGCCCGGTCCGCGGCGCCATCGGCCAGGGCTTGCGCTCGTCGTTCAACCACCACAGGTAGCCGTACTCGGGTTTGACCTCGCACGGCGACCACGAACGCCGGATCCACTCAGCACTGATCAGCTGCCGCTCGCCGGCCCGGCCGCCGTCGAGATACAGCTGGCCGAGCAGTGCGAAATCGGCGGCGGAAACGAACAGGCCGCCGCCCCAGTGCGCGCCGCCGCTCACCACCGCGACCGACGTGCCATTCACGTCGACGAACGAATTGCGATAGCCGTGCCAGGACCAGGTCGATGACGCGCCGAGCGGGCTCATCACGGTGTCTCGCAATACGTCTTCGAGCGAACGCCCCAGCAGCACGGTGAGAGCGTAGGTGAGCAGGTTCATCCGGACGTCGTTGTAGGCCCAGCCCTCCCCTGGCGGAGTCCCATGGACCTCGGTGCCCTCACGGAAGCTCTGCAGGTCAGCCGAAGTCGGCTTGGTCCAGAGCGTGCCCTCCCACTGGCTCGTCTGCTGGAGCAAGTGTTCCCAGGTGATGTCCCGTGCCGCGCCCTCGGCGAACTCGGGCAGGCCGAGGACATCGTGTACCGGCTGATGAGGTACGAGCAGTTCGGCATCGTATGCGGCTCCGGCCACCACGGACGCGACGCTCTTCGTGGCGCTGAACGCCATTTCGGGCCTCGAAGGGTCACCCCAGGTGGCCACCTCTCTGCCACCGAAACGGACCACGCCGCTACCATCGGCCGCGTCGAGCAACGGCCCGATGACCTCGGTGTGACTGGCGTCGGCTACCTGAGTCGCCAGATAGCTTTCCATGTCGCGCGCGGCTTCGGTCCAGGTGCACGTGGTGGTCTCGATCGCCCGGCTCAGCTTGGCCTGATCCAGAACAGCCCCAGAAGCGCTCGTGATGATGTCCGGCCCCGTCACCACCGACCCCCTATCCGACCTTCGCCCGCTCGCGCATCCGGCGGCGAGCCACCACGAGCACGAGCACCACTTCCACCGCGGTCACCACCAGGCCGAGCAGCACCGCCGTGGTGTTGCCGGACTGCGCCCGTTCGAGCATCTGCTGGTAGTCGAACACGCCACTGTCACTACGACCGGGCGGGATCTGGCAGACGTCGCCGGGGCTCATCGTCCGGCCGTCGCAGCTGGGCGACGCGCCGCTGTCCACGAGACTCGTGATCAGCAGGAACGGCCCGAGCAACACCGCCAGCCCGAACAGGGCCACGGCGACCACGAGCACCAGTGCGTTGTCCCGGACCCGCTTGAGCACACTCGCGCCGCTCCCGGAACTCAATCCGCGTACCAGCGCATCCCGGTTCCGGTCGACGTAGGCGGCCGCTTCACTGTCCACTGTGGTCCCTGCCGGGACCTCGAAGACGATCCACGCATCGGGCGGGCACCGCACGACGACCGGCGCCCCTGGCCGGATCACCCGCAGCATGGGCGCGGCCTTCGCCGCGGGCGCGTCCGGCAACGCGCCGTCCAGGTGCCGCTGCAGATGCGCCCGAGCCTGCTCCTGCGTGGGGAACGCCTCGAAGTACGGGATCACTTCCAGCCCGTCTTCGCGACGGCTGCTGGGGTAGACCCACATCCAGCCCCACACCGACTCCTGTCCCGCCATCCGCGCCCCGATTCAGTTATGGACACCCTGTTCGCGGCGAGACGCTAATGACGGCCGATGAAATCGCAATGAAACCGCCCCAACGCCGGGATCACCGCTCGCGCAGCGACTGCACCACCGCTGTCGTCGTACCGGCAAGCTCTGCACGGAGCAACACGCAGTCCGTCATCCTAGCCCTGCATCCGCTCGTATTCACTCGCGTACCGTGCAAGCTGGCGGGCCGTTTCAGTCTCGCTCAACGCGCCCTGCTCCAGGCTCGACGCGACCTCATAGAAGGCTTCCACCGCAGGCCGATGGTCGATGAACAGGGCAGCCACGTACACGTCGATGTAGGCAAGCGCCGGATGGTCGTCGTAGTCCATCATCCGGAACGGGGTCGGGAACGCACGGAACCGGGGCAAGGACTCGGGCACGAGCCTGAGGGAGCAACGCGGCAGGTTCATCGCCAGCGTCAGGTACTGCACCTGCTCGTGCATCACCGCCGGGCCGCCAACCCCCTCCCGGATGGCACGCTCGTGCACGTAGAAGGTGCAGTGCGGCGGATTCCGTTTCTCGAGCAGGTTCTGCCGGTCCATCCGCGCGCCGACCAGCCGATCGATCCGATCCGTTGCGACCGCCTGACTCGCCTCGAAGGCCGCGCGCGCGTAGCCTTCGGTCTGAAGCAGGCCAGGAATGCTCATGGGTTCGTATTCGGCGATCGCCTGGGCCAGGTTCTCCTGGATGATCAGCGACTTCAGCGGGTCGACCAGGCTGTCGAAGTACGGCCGCACCCAGTACAGATCGCCGTTCGGCACCGCGGTCAGGTCGATGATGCGCTCGCGTTCGGCTCTCGGCGCACCACAGATGGCCAGGTACACCGCCGCGTCGGTGGCGGAGATGGCCCGGCGGCCGTTCTCGTAGAAGGAGAGACTCGACAACGGCAGTCCCGTCTGCCGCGAGAGCTCCCGGCAGGTCAGATCGTTGGACTCCCGCCAGGTCTTCAGTTCGAACCCGACTTCCCGGTACCGCGCGGTGGATGGATTGCTCATGGAAGGGACGCTAGAGCGGCCACGCCACACCGACCGCCAAGCCACGCGCGGATTCACCGCAAGGGAGTCCGGTGTCTCCGGCCCGGAACACAGCGGAGCCGGGGGGGGGCGGCGCGGCGTGCGCGCGCGGGCGCGCCGCGAGGCGGGCCGGGGGGGCGCGGGAGCAGGCGC
>NZ_JBHYIQ010000072.1:26690-54435 GCF_042739895.1 Amycolatopsis sp. NPDC059021 | reverse complement strand
GGGGGCTGTTTGGGGTGGGGGGGGGGGGGGGGGGGGGTGGGGGGGGGGGGGGGGGGGCGGGGGGCCCCCCGGGGGGGGGCCCCCCGCCCCCCCCCCCGGGGGGGGGGCGCGGTCGGTGTGGGTTCGCTGCGGGAGGCTTGCACACCGACCGGTTGGTATAACCCGCGGGGTGGAGTGGGTGTTCCGGTTGTGGGGGTGTGACGTTGGCTACGGGGCGGTGGTTCCACGTGGAACGTGAGGGGAACCGGGGGTCGTGGGGATCGTGGGGTGCAGTAACATCGCGGGGTAAGGGAAGCAAGGTGGAGAAGGGGGCTTCAGTGAAGAAGCTGTTGGCACTCGCGGTCATCGCGGGCGGCGTTCTGTTCGTCGTGAAGCGCAACAAGGCTGCCAAGGCTGAGGCCGACCTGTGGCGTGAGGCGACGGCCCCCGAGGGCTCCTTCGGCTCCGCTTCGAGCAACGGCTCGGCGCCGGCCAAGGCCGCGGACGCTTCCCGCAACAACTGAGTTCGGACGGGCGGCCGCGCCGCCGCCCGTATCCGGGGCTGTAGCTCAATTGGTAGAGCACCGCCTTTGCAAGGCGGGGGTCAGGGGTTCGATTCCCCTCAGCTCCACGTCACTCGGGGTGAGTTGTGTCGGCGGAAAGCGCCAACCAACTCGCTCCGTCTCTATTTGAGGTGCACCCCAAACCCCGCCCGGTGAGCTCCGCCGTCCGATTTGTGGTCCGGTGCTCGAGCAGGTCCTCCAAGGTCCACACATTCTCTGCACACATACGTTCGTCAGCACGCAGGTGTGCCTGATCGCGCTCGGCCTCTCCTGACACTCCATTCCGGCTTCCGTGTCTCTGCACGGCGACACGGTTGAAAAAGGGGATATCACGGATCAGTCCGCTTTAGCGGCATCCGATACTCAGGTAACAGCATTTCAGCAGCTCAGCACGACGGGCAACGGGAGTATCGTCGATCTACCCTCTCTGCCTGCCGTCTTCTTGTTAAGTGCGCACTGCAGTGCGCACTTGTGATCGTGGGGCCTTAGCCTCTACTGTCGCACCCAACAGACAACGGGTAGAAGGTGACGGAGGGGCCCCGATGAGTGTGGAAAACAGAGCCGAGCGGCTGGTGTCGCGAAATGAGATCGCCCAGCTAGCTGGCGTCCAGCGACCTGCGGTCAGCAATTGGGAGCGACGGCACGCGGACTTTCCCCGGCCGCATCCGTCCAGCGGGACAGACTACTTCCGTCTCGCCCAGCTGCTTACCTGGCTGGAGTCACGGCCAATCCGGGCCAGTGAACTCACCTCGGGAGAAGTCACCGGGACTACTTACGCGGACAGGGTTCGCCGAAACCTCGATGATGCAGCCACACGGCGCAGCAGCGCCATCATGAAGCCCGAGCACTCTCGGCTGGGCAGTTCGGTGGACCGGTTGCTGGGGCCCTTGGCCGAGCGGGTCTGCGGTAGTGCTCCGATGACCGACTACCTGAATCTGGTCCATTCGCTCGTGCTTCTTCACGCCCATGCACCGGACCGCTGGGAACAGCAGTTGCGCGCCGCTGCGGCCGTATCTTCCGCAGAAGATGCCACAGCGCTGCTCCGGAAGATCGGGACCCTGGCCGATGACGAGCTTCGCAGGTTCGGGGTCTTACCTGGGATGAGCCAGTCAACCGCGAGGCTCCGACCGCAGCGTTCCGAGGACCTTGTCAGCGTCGTCCGCTTGTCGGGCGGGCTGAACGGCAACGATATTCGGTCCCTTCTCGAGCGCTACGAGACACATGCCGGACTACGCGGTAGTGAGTCGTTCACTCCTGGGAGCGTGACCCGGTTGATGGCCCAGGCGATCACGATGGGGTCGAGTGCAGGTCAGCGAGTCTACGACCCTTATGCGCGTGGCGGTGAGCTGCTGACTGCTGCCGTCGAAGCCCTGGACGACCACTACGGCGGGGCGTCAGGGGCCAGTGTGTGCGGCGAAAGCCCTGATCAGACCATGCTCCGGATCATGGGAATGAACCTGGCGTTGCATGGAATTCCGGGCGAGGTGAAGGCCAGCACAACCGCGCCGTGGGAGGACGGTAGTCGAACGCCACGCAAGGCGAACCTGATTCTTAGCAACCCTCCGTTCAACGCCAGTGCGTCGATAAGGCAGGGCATGAACGAAGACGCATGGCACTTCGGCGCACCTCCACCAGGAAACGACAATTTCGCCTGGCTGCAGCATATTCTCGCCTCTCTCGAAGTCGACGGAAGGGCCGCCGTGGTGATGCCCAACAACGCGGCGGCGTCGGCAAACCAACGTGAACGGGTCATCCGCCAGAGGCTCGTTGACGAGGGTGCGGTGGAATGCGTCATCGGGCTTCCGGCGCGCATGTTCGCCACCACGACGATCCCCGTGTCCGTGTGGCTTCTCAAGTATCCGACAGGCTCGTGCGACCACGTGCTGTTCATCGATGCGCGGCAGCGGGGGGAGAAGATGGGGAAACAGCACGTTCTCAGCGACCTGGACCAGGACGAGATCGCTGGAGCCTTGCGGTCTTGGAGGGGGCAGGGCGGCAAGTACCTCGGAACAACGGGATTCAGCGTCTCGGTGAACGGCAACGAGATCAGTGCACGGAATTACTCGCTGAGCCCAACTGATTACGTGACAAGAAGGGTACGGCCCGCGAGCCCTGCCGGGATGAGTTTCGCCGCGTTGACCGGTGCGCGTGAAAGAGAAGCGAAACTCAGTGCCCTAGCAAGGAAAGCGGACGGAGAGGCGCGGCGGCTCGACGCCTCGATTGAACGGGAGGCGCAGAGCTCGGGCTGGGTGACGATGCCGTTGAGTGCCTTGTGCGAGATCCAGTCCGGTCCTTCGCCGCGCCGGTTGTCCGACAAGAGAATTTCTGCGGACGGTGTGGTGCCCGTTGTGGCGCCGAAACATCTCTGTGAACGCCGCATCGTCGCCAAAGAGCACCGGAAGGTCTCACTCGAAGTTGCGGAAGACCTTCATAGATTCAAGCTCGCAGCGGGAGACATCGTGTCCGTGCGGACGGGCAGCACCGGACCATCCGCACTGGTAGAGGAGCCGCAAGCTGGGTGGCTGATGGGAACCAACCTCCTTAGGCTCCATGACTTCGTTACCGAGAAGGTCGATCCGCTCTATCTTCTCAGCTACCTCTCCCTGCCGGATGTCGTTGAGTGGATCCAGAAGCGCTCGAAGGAAGCGACGGCGATTCCTTCGCTCAGCGCCGACACTTTCGGTCAGCTTTCCGTGGAGTTGCCACCCTTGCCCGAACAACAGCGTATAGGCGCGGTGCTCAAAGGCTTCGACGAACAGATTGCGGCGTATCGCGCAGCAGTACAGGCCAAGGTCGACTTGCGCGCCATGGCGGCCGCGCACCTGATGGTGGGTGGCAATCGTGCGGAATGACACCAGTGCACCGGCCCGGCCACTCACTCCTCCTGCAGAAGGAACTGTCGTGACCAATCAGCCTTCGACGTCTTCGGCTTCGAGGTTTCTATGGCTGGTAGTGGCCATCCTGTTCTCCCTGCTGGTGTCAGTAGTGGCGGGGGTGCTGAAGAGCATGACTGGGGTTGGTCTCGCCGAGACTGTCCTCTACGGCGGAACTGCGTTCGCTGCAACGCTCGGGCTTTGCCTGTGCGTACGCGCGGCGATACGTCAATCCTAGTGGCTGGCATCGGACGTATCCGGTCATCTCGATCTCTTCAGTTTCCCGCCGCGATGGCGACGTGGACGGCGTCGGGGTCGTCGAGGTGACGCAGGATGCAGTCGGCCAGGTCGGCGCGGGAAAGGCGGACGCCGCCGCGGACGTTCCGGTCGATCGCGGTTCGGTAGGTGCCGGTGCGGGGGCCATTGGTCAGCATCGGCGGGCGCACGATGGTCCAGTCCAGGTCGCTGGCACGTACGTCCTCCTCCATGACGCGCATGTCGCTCCACGGATTCCGGAGTATCCGGCTGAGGATCGGCTTCGCGAGAAATCTGGTCACCGGGCCGTCGCCTTCGGTGGCCATGCCGCCGTTGCTGACCACGAGCAGCCGACGCGTCCCCTGTCGCCGCATCGCTTCGATGATGCTTCGGGTGCTGTCGGTCTGGATGGTGGTCGGTTTCAGGTCGGGTGAGCCGATCGCGGTGATGACGGCGTCGCGGCCGGATACGTGCGGGGCGATCGAGTCCGGATCCATGACGTCCGCGGTCACGACGGTGAGGTGCGGGTCCGTCCTGGCGAGGCGCGCGGGATCGCGAACGACGGCGGTGACCTCGTGGCCGGCGGCGCAGGCCTGGTCGACGAGCTGTTTGCCGGTACCACCCGTCGCACCGAACAGCGTGATCTTCATGGAACCTCCCTGGTTAGTGAGTGCTCACTAACCACTATAGTGGGTGAGTACTCACTTACTTGTCAAACGGAGGCGCCGTGAGCACTCGCGACCAGATACTCGACGCGGCGGCACACGTGATGCGCACTCGCGGGCTCGCCCGCGCGACGACCAAGGAGATCGCCAAGGCCGCGGGGTTCTCGGAGGCCGCGCTGTACAAGCACTTCCGCGACAAGACCGATCTGTTCCTCGCGGTGCTGAGCGAGCGGGCGCCGAGTTCGCTCACCGCGTTGCTCGACGGGCTGGCCGAGCGGGCAGGGCAGGGTGACTTGCGCGAGACGCTGGAGGAGGTCGCGCGGGAGGCGATCCGCTTCTACAACCACAACTTCCCCATGGCGGCATCGATCTTCTCCGAGCCGCAGTTGCTGGCAGCGCACCGCGAGACGATGCGTGAACGCGGCGTCGGGCCGCAGCATGTCACCATCGTTCTGTCGGATTACCTTGCGGCGGAACAGAAACTCGGTCGCATCCGGCCGGAAGTGGATCCGAGGGCCGCTGCCGCGCTATTGCTCGGCGCGTGTTTCCAACGCGGTTTCCTGAGTCACTTCGTCGAGCAGGACGGCGACGACGACTTCGCGGGCGAGCTGGTCCGGACGTTGATAACCGGTCTCACCAAGGAGGAATGATGAGCCAGCTGGTCGTACAGGCCTTCCTGACCTTGGACGGCGTCATGCAGGCACCGGGGCCGGACGACGACGATCGCGACGGCGGGTTCGAGCACGTCGGCTGGATGGCACCGTATTTCGACGAAGACCTGACGCGGACGGTGATGCGGCTGCATGCCCAGGCGGGCGCGCTGCTGCTCGGCCGCCGTACGTACGAGACGATGGCTGGGTACTGGCCGCGAGTCACCGATACAGAGAATCCGCTGGCCACGACGATGAACCGGCTTGCCAAACACGTCGCGTCGCGCACGTTGACCGAGGCCACGTGGCGAAATTCGGCTCTGCTCGCCCATGACGTCCCCGCAGCCGTCGCGGAACTCAAGAAGCAGCCAGGCTCGGAAATCCAGGTCATCGGCAGCGGCCGGCTCGTGCGAACCCTGCGACAGCACGACTTGGTCGACGTCTACCGGTTGTGGATCTTCCCGGTTCTGCTCGGTGCCGGAAAGCGGCTGTTCGCGCCCGGTCCCGCAGCTGCGAATCTCGAACTCGTCGACACCGTGGTTTCCCGTACCGGGGTCGCGATGCACACCTATCGGCGGCGCTAGTCTGGGTGGATGGGGTGGCCGATTCAGCGTGTGGACCTCGGGATCGTCGACTACGAGCAGGCCGCGCGGGACATGCGGCGCTGGGTGAAGGAACGCCAGGACGGCGTCGAGGGCGACAGGTTGTTCTTCCTCAGTCATCCGCCGGTGGTGACATACGGGGCTCGCACGTCACATGACGAACTGCCGCCCGCGGCCGCCGCGCTGCCGTCGGTCCAGGTCGACCGCGGCGGGTTCGCGACCTACCACGGTCCCGGCCAGCTCGTCGGGTATCTCGTCGTCAACGTCCGCGAGCGCGGCGTGGTCGACATCGTGCGCTGGCTGGAGAACGGGCTGATCGAGGCGCTCGCGAGTCTCGGATTCGACGCGGTGCGGCGGGAAACGCCGAAAGGTGCGAGCAGTCTGGTCGGGGTGTGGACGCCGGATCATCGCAAGCTCGTGTCGGTCGGGATGCGGATTCGCGGTGGGGTCACCAGTCACGGGTTTTCGCTCAACATCGATCCCGACATGACCGCGTTCGAGCAGTTCACCGTCTGCGGGATGCAGGACGTGACCATGACGTCGTTGCGGGAAATGGCCGAGCGGCAAGGAAAACCGACGCCGTCCGACGCCGGGGTCCGGGACGCCATCGCCGCGGTGCTCTGCTGAAACCGGCGCTGACCTACCCGTCGAGGAACTTGATCACGGCGTCGCGGCCCGCGTGTCCGCGCTCGCGATTCTGGATCGAGTGCGACTCGCCCTTGACCGCCACGAGTTCGCCGCGGGGCGCGACGCCGGCTTCGCGTTCGGCCCATTCGAGCGGGGGCGACAGATCGCGGTCGCCGTTCAGCAGCAGGGTCGGCACGTCCGGCAGGTGACCGGCCGGATTCGACGTCGCGCGTTCCGTGGGCCATGGCAGGCACAGCTGAATGAAGCCCTGCGTGACCGCCACTTGCGAGGTGTACGGCCAGGTCGCCCGCTCCGGTAGCCGGGCTTCGGTGTGGTCTAGCCGTGCCTGCCGCACCGCGACCGGGGTCGACGCCGAACCCCAGGGGAAACGCAGGTCCGCGCACAATGTCCCGGCTTGCAGGCCGGAGCTGTAGTAGATCGGGTCGACCTCGTTGGCGCGCGCCATGGCCGCCAGCAGGGCGTTCAGCCGCGCCGGATCGCCGCCGCGAGCGGCGTGCACCGCGCCGATGATGTCGCCACCACCGGGCGGAACGACGTCGCCGGGGCTGGGATTCCGGTAGGTCGGATCGACGAACTCGTAGGTGACCATGGCGTCGAAGATCCGCACGCCGTCCGCGACACTGCGCTGTCGTACGACCTGTGCGAGGTCTTCGGCCGGGTCGTAACCGCAGGCCGGTGGTGCCGCGCACGCGTCCCGCAGCACGCGGGCGTTCGCGCGCAGACCGGCCAGGTACAGCGAATCCGCCGACGTCGCGTGGTGCGGCAGCACCGAGTCCAGGATGAGCTTGCGGACGTGCCGTGGATGCGCGATCGAGTACCGCGCCGCGGTGAACGCGCCGTACGACACGCCGTCGACCACCATCTTCGGCACACCGAGCGCCTGCCGGAGCAGGTCGAGATCGGCCACCGTCTGATCGGTCGAGTACAGCGGCGCCCGGTCACCGAGCAGGTTCGCGCATTCGGCGACGGCTTCGCGGGTCGGGGTCGCGATGTTGGAGCTGCCCATCTGCGTCTGCAGCCCGGGACAGCGCAGCGCGCCGAATTCCCCGGTGCCGCGCTGGTCGAGCGTGACGAACCGGTAGTCCTTCGCGACCTCGGGCAGCCGGCGGTTCGCCAGGCGATCGAGCCACACGACACCGCCTTGGCCGGGCCCGCCCACCAGGTAGAGCAGCACGCCCTTCGGCGCGGTGACGTTGTCCGCGGCCGCGACCTGGAGGTCGAGCGTGCCCGGCACCCGGCCGGTGTGATCGAGTGGCACGGTCAGCGTCGAGCAGGTGAACCCCGGCTTGCCGGGGCACGGATGCGGGTTCGTCAGCCGCGGGCCCGCCTCCCCGGTGGCCGCGGCGGCGCTACCGCCGAGCGCGACGGTCAACACCAACACGAACCCTGTGACCAGCGATGTCCTCCCCATGCGGACCAGTGTGCGAGGCGGAGAACATGCGGGCAACCGCTTAACGGCCATACTGGAGGTCATGTCGACATCGCGGTTGCGGGCCTGGTGGGCCCATCGCCAAGGACTCGACGGCAGGCTGCGCGGCGCGAGTGCCGCCGACGTACTCGAGCAGACCGGCTGGGCGCGTTCGGTGGGCGGATCGGGGCCGTATCTGGGCTTGTTCGCCCGCGCTCGGCTGCATCGCGAGGCGGTCGACGCCGAGGTCGCCCGGCTCGCGATCCACGAGCTCCCCTCGGCGCGGGGCTGTACGTACGTGCTGCCCGCCGCCGACTTCGCGCTCGGGCTGGCGGTCGGTGCCGGAGCGCCGGAGGGCGAACTGGCGTCGGCCGAAAGGCATCTCGGCGTCACCCGCGCCGAGGTCGAGCAGCTCTGTGCGGCGGTGATCGACGCTCTCGAAACCGCGGACGCGCCACTGGACCCGGCGGCGCTCAAAACCGCGGCGGGCCCGGCCGTCCGCAATCTCGGGGACGCCGGGCGCAAGCGCGGAGTGACGACGACACTGCCGCTCGCGCTGGGACTGCTTCAGGCCAGGGGCGACATCCGGCGAGCGCCGGTCAACGGGCGGCTCGACCAGCAGCGCTACGGCTACGTCCGGTGGAACGCGGAGCCGGTGTCCGATGTGGACACCGTGAGGGCGGAACTCGCGCGGCGGTACTTCGGCTGGGCGGCACCGGCGTCGCTCAAACAGTTTCGCTGGTTCTCCGGTTTCACCGCGTCGGTCGCGAAGAAGGCTGTCGAAGCGCTGGAACTCGTTTCGGTGGGTGACTCGGATCTGGTGCTGCCCAAGGAACTTTCGGACGAGTTCGCGGAATTCACCGAGCCGGACGAGCCGCGGTACGCGTTGCTCGCCGGCGTCGACGGCATCCACCTCTTGCACCGGGACATGGGGCGGTTGCTCGATCCGGCCGACGCCGTGCGAAGCGTTCCGGGCGGGAAGCGGACGCTCGGCGCGGAGGCGGACCCACCGTGCCACGTGATCGTCGATCGCGGCCGGATCGCCGGGCTCTGGGAATTCGATCCCGAGGCCGGGGAGATCGTGTACCAATCGTTCGCCGGCGATGACGACGCGTTGCGGGAAGCCGTCGCGGAGACCGAGAACTTCATTCGCGACGAACTCGGCGACGCCAGGAGTTTCAGCCTCGACTCGGTGAAGAGCCGCGCGCCGCGGCTGGCCGCTCTGCGCGCGGGCTGAGCGTCACGGCCAGAGACGTTCGCGCACCCAGGCGTCACCTTCGCGCCGGTATCGCAGCCGGACGTGCCGCCGGTCGTGGCTGGCCTGCCAGAACTCGACCTCTTCCGGTGCGATCAGGTAGCGCGTCCAGGTTTCCGGTGCCACGCCGGGGTTTTCCTCGACCCAGCGCTCGGCCTCGCGTGCCGCGTCGAGCAGTTCCGCCGGATCGTGCAGCACGGCCGACTGCCGCCCGATGAACGCTTCGACCCGTGACGCGGGCGGGCGCGCGAGGAAATCCTCGGCGGAGACCTCCGGCGCCGCCGGGGTCACCGGGCCACGCAACCGGACCTGACGGCCGCGTCCCGGCCAGAAGAACGTCAGCGCCGCGTGCGGATGTTTGCGCAGCTGCAGGCCTTTCGGGCTTTCCGAACTGGTCGCGATCGCCCAGCCGCCGGGACCGACGTCCTTGAGGATCACCACCCGCGCGTCCGGGGTGCCGTCTGTGTCCACTGTGGACAAGGTGGCGGCGTGCGGTGCCAGCACGTGCTCGCCAGCCTCGTTCAGCCAGCCGACGAACAGTTCGTGCGGTGCCGCGGGGGTCGCGTCCGGGTCGAACACCGGGAGCTCGTCGGGGAAGGATGCCCAGCCACGCAACGAAACCATGTCACTGACCGTACGGGCCGGGACCCTGCGGCGGGTAACCCGGTGCGGGGTACGGGTAGTTCGGCGGCTGCGGGCCCTGCGGGCCGGCGCCCGGCGGCGGTCCCACCGGCGTCTGGTGCTGCCAGCCGGGTGGGGGCTGCTGCTGGACGGGGGCCTGCGGTGGCTGGTGCTGCTGAGGTGGCTGGGCCTGCTGCCACTGCAGTTGCTGGTAGACCTCGGCGGGCTGCGGGAAACAGAACGTCAGCTTCGCGTTGACCGACCCCTGTACCGCCGCGCCCCAGAACTTCCCGCCCACCCAGGCGTACATCTGGCCCGCGCTGACGTCGACCGCGACCATCCTGGTCTCGCCGCCGAACTGGTTGCCCGACTTCGCCGAGGCGGCCTGCGCGGCGTCGGGGTACACCCGCTGGCCGACGAGCCCGGCGATCACCACCGACGCCGCCGTCCAGCCGACGGTGCCCTGGACGTTCGCGCGCGCGTGCTGGGTGGCCCGGCCGGTGAAGTCGTACAACGCGGCCGCGGTGACCTCCGGGACCGCCGCGGCGACCACGGCGTAGTTCATCGTCGACAACATGACCGACTCGGTGAACAGGCCGACGACGGCGGTCGCGGGCCCGATCTGCACCGAGTTCAGCCTGCCGCCGCTGCGCTGGATGCGCTCGGCCACCGCGCCGAGATACTGCTCAGGCGTGAGCACGACCGGACCTCCCTCACCGAGGACGCTGGGACGGTCATCGTCCCATGCCAGGCCGTGAGGATGTGGTCAGCTCGCACTTTCGACCCGCACGGGGATCCGTGGTTCACTGAACGCGCCATGCGCCGATTCGTACTTCTCGCGCCCGCCCTGGCCGTGTTCGCCGGGTGCTCCGCGCCTGCCCAGCCCGCCCCGTCCCCGAGCGGTCAGCCGTCCACTTCGGCCAGTGCCGCCGCACCCGCGCTGCCGCCGGATCCCGAACCGGGCGAGACCGGAACCTGTCCGTACCTGAAGACCGACTTCGTCGCCGATGCCAACGGGCAGAAGGTGTCGAAGGTCCGGCTCTCGGCCGATTCGCCGCATCCGGCGTGTTTCTTCTACGGCCTGGACGGGAAACTCCAGTTGACCGCCCGGGTGTACGTCGGGGAGCCCGCCGCGGCGACCGCGCTGGTGAACAAGGCGGCGCCGGTCGACACGTCCAACCCGGCCGACGAGCCGAGCGGCTGGAAGGGCGGGTATCAGCCCACCGGCGACGGGGGCGCGGTGTACGCGGTGGCCAAGGGAAACGCGGCGGTCATCGTGACGACCAACCAGAAACAGAGCGTGAAAGCGCGCACAGTGACGACGAAGGCTATCGCGACGCTGAAGCTCTGAGTAGTGGCCTCCACACGGAAGAGCGAAGTTGATCTTGTATTACCCTGTGCAGCACGCGCAGGCTTTCGCCGATCCGCGCACCAGAGCACCGGGTACCTCCGCCATCGGCGTGGTGTCCGGGCGGGGCACCATCTGCATTGCGACTCGACAAAAGGACAAGATTCGTGGCTGACACCCTCAAGGAAATCCTGCTCGACTCCAGCCGTCGCCCGGCTGTCGTGACCGACTTCGGAACCCTCGTCGACGACGAGGTCGCGGACAAGGGCGGCGTTTCGGGTGCCGTCGTGAAGACGGGCTTCGCCGCTGTCAAGAAGATCAAGCCGGGCATCGTCCCCGCCGCGGTGGACAGCCTGCTCGACGAGTTCGCCGAAGCGCTGGAGCCGTTCTACGGTGACTACAAGGCCAAGGGCGGCGACGACTTCGGCACCTACCTGGTCGGCCGTTCGGACGAGGCCGCCGACGCGCTGCTGAGCGTCACCGACGCGCGTGCCGAGCAGAGCAGCCGCGACGCGATCAAGAAGGTCTACGGCAAGCTGCGCCCGAACGGCAAGAAGAACGTCGAGGAGGCTCTTCCCCGCCTCGGCAAGCTGATCGACAAGCACGCTGCCAACGCCTGATCGGCGCGCACGCGGTCACTACGCGAAGAGGCCCCCGGACGTGCCGGTCCGGGGGCCTCTTACGTTGCCGCTCAGTTCTTCTTCTCGGCGTTCGAGGGGCTCGGCGCCTTCCCGTTGCTCGACTGCGCCGACGGGGCCTTCGGAGCCGGGGTGGCCGGCTTCGCCTCGGCAGCGGGCTTCGGTGCGGCGGCGGGCTTCTCGGCCGGCTTCGCGGGCGCCGGCGGCGTCACGCGCGGCGGTGCCGGAGCGACGGGCGGCTGCTGCTTCGAGCGCAGCGCGTACGCGGCACCAGCGGCGACGAGGCCCAGCCCGAGCACCCACGGCCACCGGCGGCGACGCCGCGTGCCCTTGAGACCCTCGGAAGCCTCGACCACGGCCGCCTTGAAGTCCTTCTTCGCGGCCTTGAAATCCTTCTTGCCCTTGCGCTTACCTTCACCGGCGGACTTCGCGGCCTTGATCGCGGCCCGCTTGGCCTTCCGGCCCGGCTTGCGCAGCTCCTTCAGCCGCTCCAGCGCCTCTTCACGGGCTGCCTGGGCCTTCTGCTTGAGCTCCTTGCGCGAAAGCTCGGTCTCCTTCGCCAGCTTCTTGCGTGCGCGGCGGCTCTGCTTCACGAGCTCGCGGGCGCCCTCAGTGACAACCTCCTTCACGGCAGGCTCACTCACCGCTTTTGCGGCCCGGGTCATGGCCTTCACCTCATCAATCGTTTTGAATCTGCTTTGTTGCCCGTAACCTATCGTGCCCCTTTTCCGCGCATCTTGCCGCAGATGGCACGATGAAGCTCGTGACTGAAAGCAACGGATCCCTCGATGGTGGCGCGCTCAAGGCCACGCTGCACACCAACCAGGGTGACATCCATGTGAACCTGCTGCCCGACCACGCGCCCAAGACGGTGGCGAACTTCGTCGGTCTCGCCGAGGGCACGAAGGACTACACCCAGCCCAACGCCAAGGGCGAGGCGTCCGGCCCCTTCTACGACGGCTCGATCTTCCACCGGGTCATCGACGGCTTCATGATCCAGGGTGGCGACCCGACCGGCACCGGCCGTGGCGGCCCCGGCTACAAGTTCGGCGACGAGTTCCACCCGGAGCTGCAGTTCTCCAAGCCGTACCTGCTCGCGATGGCGAACGCCGGGCCGGGCACCAACGGCTCGCAGTTCTTCATCACGGTGACGAACACGCCGCACCTGAACTTCAAGCACACGATCTTCGGCGAGGTGGCCGACCAGGCCTCGCGCGACGTGGTCGACAAGATCGCGCACACCGCGACCGGCCCCGCGGACAAGCCGATCGACGACGTCGTGATCGAGAAGGTCAGCGTCCAGCGCTGAGCTGACCCGGAGGGTTTTCGGTAGGTTGGTTCTTGCTGTGAACCAACCACCGAACCCCGCCGCGTACCCGCAGGCCGCACTGCCCGGATGCTGGTGGCATCCGAACCGCCCGACCGGGCTGAGCTGCGCGCGCTGCGGGCGTCCGGCCTGCCCGGACTGCCTGCGGGAGGCCGCCGTCGGCTTCCAGTGCACCGACTGCGTGCACACCGGCCGCCAGGAACAACGCCGTCAGCACCGGCAGTACCAGGAGGTCACGCCGGGCACCCGCACGATCGCGGGCGCGCGGCTCGGCAGCACCTCGGTCGTCGTCCCGGTGCTCATCGCCGTCAACGTGCTGGTCTACCTGATCACCGTGATGCAGGCGAAGAGCCTGACGAACAACGGCGCGGCCGAGGTGTCCAAGGCCGGGGTGCTGTGGACCCAGGCCACCCTCGGCGGCGGTGAGTGGTGGCGGGTATTCACCTCGGGATTCCTGCACGACGGGCCGCTGCACATCCTGGCGAACATGTTCTCGCTGTGGATGGTAGGCCGCACACTCGAACTGGTGTTCGGGAAGATTCGGTTCCTCGCGCTCTACTTCGTCTCGATGCTCGGCGGCTCCACCGCCGTCCTGCTCTTCGACGACATCGAGAAACCCACTCTGGGCGCCTCGGGCGCCCTGTTCGGCCTCATCGGCGCCTACGCCGTCATCGTGGTCAAACAGCGACTGAACCCGACCTGGCTGCTCATCACCCTGGCGCTCAACGCGTACATCACCTTCGGGGTCGCGCACATTTCGATCCTCGCCCACGTCGGCGGCCTGGTCGTCGGCGCGCTCGTGACGGTGGCGATCCTGTACGCGCCGGAGCGCAACCAGGCGCGGTGGCAGGCCGCCGGGATCGCGATCGTCGTGCTCGCGCTGATTGGGCTCCTGGTGTACCGCGACACCCAGATCGCGACCATGACCTGTCACTTCGTCCGGATCGACGGCGAGCAGCACTACGGCTGCCTGCTGGTGAGCTAGTCGCGCGCACGCAGGTCGTGGAGCGCTTCGACGACGTCGCGCGGGTCGGTGCCGAGGTCGAGCCTGCCCAGGACGTACAGCTCGTCCTCGTGCTCGATCTCCAGCGTGACGCCGTCGCGGCCGAGCCGCCGCGTCGTCCGCAGCCGGTAGCGCGTCCCCTCCCACGGCAGCCGGTGGGTGCCGCCGAACGTGCGGACCCGCAGGCCCTCGTCGTCGGCGGCCAGGCGGGGCCGGGCCACCGAGGAGTGCACGGCGTAGACGCCGACGGCGACCGTGGCGAGGGCGAACAGCAGCAGCCCCGAGCCGTCGCCGGTCAGCACGTTCACCACGGCGCCGACCAGCAGCAACGCGGTGACGAGCCAGGTCGCTACCACAAGACCCGGCTGGGGAGCCCATGAGGTGGGGTAGTTATCCACAGGGGTTATCCACACTGGGGACTAGTCACACCGGTGTAATTCGGTGTCAAGCCGCCATCCGGAGTAACCGTCACCGCCAGCGCATGGTCATGAGCAGACCGGCGATCATCAGCACGAAGCCGATGGCGAAGTTGTAGTTGCCGAGGTCGCTCATGAAGGGGATTTTCGGCCCGGCGATGTAGTTCACGATCAGCCAGACCAGGCCGATCAGCATCAGGCCGAACATCACGATCTTGTAGAACAGGTTCGACGGCCCCGCGGCCTTCACCTTCACCGGGGTACGGCGATCGGCGGGCGGGGTATACGCCGTCTTCTTGCGGACCTTGGACTTCGGCATCGGGTTCCTCGCGTGCTGTCGGGCTCTCCTGGTGGCGATGTCCCGCTCTCGGGGTGCGCAACCAGCGCCACGTGCACACGTTAACGTAAACGACCGCATCTGAGCACCGGGCGGGAGCGGTCGGATTCCCGGACTGTGACACTAGCGTCACCGTCGGTACGACGCAGGGCAGGTTTCGGCGCACGCCGGAGAGGAGCTTGTGTGGCCACGCACGAGGGGCCGGGCGACCGGCGGCAGTACTCCGGCGATCCGGATGGTGCGTACCGGCCGCGGCCGGGCCGTGGTCAGGGCGGCGAGCGCCCCCGCCAGCCGATGCCGGGGCAGCCCGGTGAGCGGCCCCGCCCGCCGGCGTCGCGGCAGCCCGGTGGTCCGCCGCCGCGCAGACCCCGGCCGCCCGCCGACAGGCGTCGGTACACCGGCCCGGACGTCTCGAACGAAGAGACCGTCGTCTTCGAGCCCGTCGGGAAGCCGGGCACCGCGACGAAGACCAAGGAGAAGCCGCCACCGCCGCCGCTCGGCAAGGGCGGCGTCGCGGTCCGGACCGTGGGTGAACTCCTCATCACCGCGGGCCTGGTCGTGCTGTTGTTCATGGTCTACGAGCTGTACGTGACCGACTTGTTCTCCGCGGAGAAGCAGGCCGCGGCGTCCAACACGCTCGACGGCGACTGGGCCAAGGACCGCACCCTGCACCCCGAGCTCGTCGACGGCAAGGCGTTCGCGCGCATCCACATCCCGAGCTTCGGCGCCGACTTCAACTTCACCATCCAGGAAGGCACCAGCGACGCCGCGCTCGAGGTCGGCCCCGGGCACTACAAGGGCACCGCGCTGCCGGGCGAGCCCGGCAACTTCGCCATCGCCGGGCACCGCGTCGGCAAGGGCGCGCCGTTCAACGACCTCGACAACCTGACCTCGTGCGACCAGATCGTCATCGAGACCCAGACCGACTTCTACCTCTACAAGGTCCTTCCGTACGAGGACGAGATGGCGAACTGGCCCTCGGGCAAGGGCGCCGACCCGAAGTGCAAGGGCGTCGGGACCCTGCGGGACGCGAAGGCGTCCAACGGCGGCCCGTACGGCAAGACGTTCGGCCGCAAGGTCGTCCTGCCCACCCAGGGCGAGGCGGTCAACCCGGTGCCGTACATGCCCGCCGACACCCTGCCGCCCGCGGAGGAGGCCGCGCTGCTCACGCTCACCACCTGCCATCCGCAGTTCTCCGCGCGCGAACGGCTCATCATCACCTCGGTCCTCACCCAGCAGGTGCCGAAGACCCAGGTCAAGGACTACACCGACCTCATGAAGAAGCTCGGGGAGGGCCGCTGATGTACGGCTGGATCTGGCGACACCTGCCTGGCCCCTTCGCGGTCAAGCTCCTGACCGCGGTGGTGTTGCTGGCGGGAATCCTCGCGCTGCTCATGTTCGTCGTCTTCCCTTGGCTCGAACCCCGCCTGTGGTTCAACAACGTCTCGGTCCACTAGCTCCGCGGTTCGGCGTCTTCCTCGTCTCCGGGCGGTTTCCCGGACAACGGGACGGGGATGTGCTGCGGCGGTCGGTGGCGGCCGCCGTGGCCGCCGAGCGGGCCGGGTTCGACGACGTCTGGTTCGCCGAGCACCACTTCATGCCCTACGGCGTGTGCCCGTCGGCGATCACGCTCGCGGCGCACGTGCTGGGCCGGACGTCGCGGATCGACGTCGGTACCGCGGTGAGTGTCCTGTCCACGGCGCATCCGGTCGCGCTGGCCGAGCAGTGGGCGATGCTCGACGCGGTCTCCGGTGGACGGCTGTGGCTCGGCCTCGGCCGCGGCGGGCCCTGGCAGGACCTGGAGGTGTTCGGCGCCGGCCTCGACCGGTTCGAGAGCGGGTTCGCCGAATCGCTCGATCTGCTGCTCGCGGCGATGACGCGCGAGACCGTGAGTGCGGACGGCAAGCACTTCGCGTTCCGAGACGTGCCGATGACCCCGCGCCCGGAACGTCGCCCGCGGGTCGTCGTGGCTTGTGGTGGCGCGGAATCCGATGCCGTGCGGCTGGCCGCGGAGCGCGGCGTGCCGCTGCTGCTCGGGATGCAGGACGGAGACGACGAGAAGGCCGAGACGGTGGCGGCGTACGGCCGCGTCGATGTCGGCCATGTGTCCACGGTGGTGTGCCAGGTGGGGGACGACGCGTCCGACGTCGTCCGCGCCGCGCTTCCGGGCTGGCTGAAAGACGGGCTCGCCGCGCACGTCCGTTTCGACGGGCAGCCGCGGAAGATGCGGGATCCGGGCGAGTACACGGAGCACCTCTGCGCGATTCACCCCATCGGCGACGCCGGGTACTGCGTGGATCGGCTGCGGACGAGCCTCCGGCGCACCGGCGTCTCCCACGTGATCATGTTCGTGGAGGCGTCCGGTACGCCGGAGGGTACGTACGAGAACATTGCGCGGATCGGTGCCGAAGTGCTGCCCGCGCTACGGAACCACTAGCAGTCCCGCAGTTCCGGGCTCTGGTTGAGCAGCTGGCCACGCGGTGAGACGAACGCGCGATAGCGGTCACTGTCCACTTGCGACGTCTTGAACACGGCGACGCGGTGGCAGTTCTGGAACGCCAGCTTCACGCCGAAGTGCCGTTCCAGGCCGCCACGGATGGCGTCCGACGCCAGCGCGCGCAGCAGTTGACCGCGTTCGGCCTCGCTCGGCGGTGGGGTCTCGTTGTCGGCGAACCCGTCCGCGGCGCCCTCGGCCTCGGCGATGACGCCGGTGATGACCTCCCAGGCGTACGGCAGGGATTCCCGGACACAGGCGACGAACTCGGCGTCGTCGACCTCCCCGCGTTCGGCCTTCTCGAGCAGTGCGGGCGACACATCCAGAGACATCGAACCTCCAAGGTGAACTGGGCCGTACTCCTGGCTACTCGTCCGCGGCCGGGCCCACAAGAGAAAACGATCATCATCACCACTTTGGCGGAGACCCCGGTCACTCCCAGCGAAACACCTTCGCCGCCAGCGCGGTGCCGCCGACCGCGAAGGCCGCCAGTACCGCCAGCTGCAGCGGCTGGACGCCGTTGCCGACCCACGCGTCCTGCAGCGGCTGCGCGCCCGGCGGGATGTAGTCGCTGATCCGCTGGAGCACCTGCGGCAGCAGCGGCCGCGGCAGGTAGACACCGCCGAAGAACATGATCGGGAAGAACGCGAGCAGCGCGATGACGTTCGCGCTCTTGCCGGTCCTGGCGATCGCCCCGGCGATCAGGCCGAGCGCGAACACCGAGACGATGCCCAGCAGCAACGTGATCGCGAACGTCAGCGGGTGCCGGGGCATCGGGACGTCGAACACGAGGTTCGACACCGCGAGCGTCACCGCGATGCCGGCGACCGCGACCGCGGCGTGCACCACCAGTTGCGCGCCGAGCAGGTTCGCCGGATGTGCCGGGGTGGTGGAAAGGCGGCGCAGGACGCCCTGCTCGCGATAGGTCGCGACGGCCGTCGGGATGGCTTGCAGTGCGAGCATCGCGATGCTGATGACGATGATCGACGGTACCCAGAGTTCGATGAACCGGTGCCCGCCGGTGACTTCGCTCGGTTTCGACATGCCGGGGATGAAGCCGACGCCGAGCAGGATCCCGGCGGGCAACAGCGTCCCGAACACCGCCCAGACCGGTGAGCGGAGGAAGAGTTTCGCCTCGGTGGCGGTGATCTTGACGAAGGTGCGCATGACGTCCTCCTGTTCAGCCGCGCCCGGTGAGGGTCACGAACGCGTCGTCCAAAGTGGATTTCTCAGTGGTGGCGCGAAGTTCGGCCGGGCTGCCGGTGGCGACGACGTGCCCGGCGTCGAAGATCGCGACGCGGTCGCAGAGCCGCTCGGCCTCGTCCATGAAGTGGGTGACCAGCAGGACGGTGACGCCGCTGTCGCGCACCGCCTCGACGAGTTGCCAGGTGTCGCGCCGCGCGTGCGGGTCGAGGCCGGTGGTGAGTTCGTCGAGCACGGCGACCTCGGGGTTGCCGATCAGCGCGAGCGCGATCGAGACGCGCTGTTTCTGGCCGCCGGAAAGCTTTCCGAAGTAGCTGTTCGCGTGGTCGGTGAGCGCGAGCCGGTCGAGCAGGACGTCGACGTCGGCGGGGTTCGGGTAGAAGGACGCGAAGAGCTCCAGCGCTTCGCGGACCTTGAGCTTCGCGGGCAGCGTGCTCTCCTGGAGTTGCGCGCCGAGACGCTGCCGCAGGGCGTCGCGCTCCTTCGCGGGGTCCAGTCCGAGGACGCGGATCGTGCCCGAGTCGGCGGTGCGCAGCCCCTGGAGACACTCGACGGTGGTGGTCTTCCCGGCGCCGTTGGTGCCGAGAATGCCGAAGATCTCGCCACGGTCGACGGTGAACGAAACGCCGTCGACCGCGACCCGGGAGCCGTAGCGCTTGGTGAGGCCGGTGACTTCGATGAGTGGCATGCGAACCACGCTAATTTCGCGCGCTCGCCCGCAGAATGCTGCTGAATCCCCAGCTCAGGTAGGGTTTTGCTGACGCGGGGGTGGGGCTGGGCCCACCCCGGTCCGGGGCCTGTTCCCACTGTGCGCCCGTGGTCCGATCGGCAAGACTGAGCGCATGACTCACTACGTGCGTTCGGTCGGCCGCGCCTTCGCGCTGGCCGGGCTCGCGCTGGTGAGCTGGCTCGACGTGCTGGCCGAGCTGCTCGCGTTCGGCCTGCTGTGCACAGGCCTGATCTTCTTCTACGCCCCGGCGTTGCTCTGGGCGCGAAGGCGGTCGGCGAAGACCAGGGAACTGGTCGCGCGCTGGTGCGGTATCGAGGTCGGATCGCCGTACCGGCCGGAGCCACCGGAGCCGGAGCCGGAACGTGACGGCTGGTACCGCGACGGCAACCAGCTCTACAAACGCGCGTGGTGGCTGCGCTGGATGCGGCGGTTCCACTGGGCCACCGACGATCCGGCCACCCGGCGCGAACTCGGCTGGCAGCTGGTGAACCCGCTGGTCGCCCTCGTGCTCCCGGTGGCGGCGGTGCTCTGCGGGCCGCGTGCGCTGCGCTGGTACGGCCAGTGGACGCGCCGCTGGCTCGGACCGCGTGCGGACGGCGGACCGGAGATCGGGGTCAAGCGGCGCGTGCTGCGCTGGGTGGGCGGGCGGTGCGAGTCGCTCGGGCACCAGATGGGGCTGTTCGTGCTGGCGGTGGTCCAGCTGGGATTCACGGTCTGGCCGATCGTGCTGCTGATCGGCGCGTACCCGGTGGCGGCGCCGATCGTGCTGCTGTCGCGCACCGTCACGAACACGCTGCGCCGGGAGGCCTGGAACTGGACCGGCGTCCGCATCGACCGGCCCTACCTGCCCGCCCCGTCGCTTCCGGTGCCCCGCCCCGACGGGCTGTTCCAGGTCGGCAAGCAGCTCTACGAAGAACCGTGGGAGCCGGTCCGGCTCGCGCGGATGCGCTGGGTCACGCGTGACCGCGCGACCTGGCGTGACCTGGCGAGCGGCTTGCTGAACGTGCCGGTCTTCCTGGTGCTGATGATCCCGACGGTCTCGGCGACCTTCTGGGGTTTCCTCGGCCTGCAGGCACTCTGGATCTGGCGGCCGATCGCGCAGGGCGCGAACTCGGTGTGGACCACGGACTGGTTCACGATGATCGGCCTGCCCTCGGCGACGACCACCCTCGACGCGCTGAAGCTGACCCCGGTCGCGCTGGTGTTCATGGTCGGCGGTCTGATCCCGGCGACCTGGTTGGCCCGGCAGCAGGCTCGCTTCGCCCGGCTTCTCCTCGGCCCGACGGAGGCTTCGCGGCTCGCCCAGCGTGTCGAACGGCTGAAGGAGACTCGCGCCGACGCGTCCGTCGCGCAGGCGGCGGAGCTGCGCCGGATCGAACGGGACCTGCACGACGGCGTCCAGGCCAGGCTGGTCGCGATGGGCATGAAGCTCGGCGCGGTCGAGATGTTGATCGACACCGAACCCGAGGCGGCGAAGAAACTGGCCGCCGAGCTGAGGGCGGCGTCGTCGGAGACACTGACCGAACTGCGGCTGCTCGTGCGCGGGATTCACCCGCCCGTGCTGTCCGAGCGGGGACTGGTCGACGCGGTGCGCGCGCTCGCGCTGGACAGCCCGTTGGACGTCGAGGTCACCGGCTCACTGGCCGGGCGGCTGGAGAAACCCGAAGAGGCGTGTGCGTACTTCGCGGTGTCCGAACTGCTGGGCAACGCGGCGAAACATGGCGAAGCACGCACGGTGTCGATCACGCTGGAACATCTCGACGGCTTGCTGCGGATCGTCGTCACCGATGACGGGAAGGGCGGCGCGGAAGCCGCCCGCGGGTCGGGGATTCGCGGGATCGAGCGCAGGCTGGGCGTGTTCGACGGTAGGTTTTCCCTGACCAGTCCCATCGGCGGACCGACAAAGGCGACCGTGGAGATCCCGTGCCGGCTCGACCTCGAACAGTCGTAGCGGAGGACCAGTACCTGCTCCGTGACGGCCTGACGCATCTGCTCGCGGCCCACGGGTTCGACGTCGTCGCGGCGGTCGGCTCCGGGCCGGAGCTGGACGCGGCGCTGCACGAACACCGGCCCGATGTGTCCATTGTGGATGTGCGGATGCCGCCGACGAACAGCGACGAAGGCCTCCAGGTGGCGCTCGCCGTCCGCCGTGACATCCCGGGATTGCCGATTCTCGTGCTCTCCCAGCATGTCGAGCAGCTCTACGCCCGCGAGCTGCTGGCGGACGGCGTCGGCGCGATCGGCTATCTGCTCAAGGACCGGGTGTTCAACGCCGAGCAGTTCATCGACGCGGTGCGCCGGGTCGCCGGCGGCGGCACGGTCATGGATCCGGAGGTGATCGCGAAACTGGTGGCGGGCAACAGCCGTGACCCGCTGGCCGTGCTCACCCCACGCGAACGCGAGGTGCTGGCGCTGATGGCCGAGGGCTGTTCGAACGCCGCGATCGCGGCGAGACTGCATTTCAGTGAAGGCGCGGTCGGCAAGCACACCGCGAACATCTTCGCGAAGCTCGGCATCGTCGCGTCCGACGACACCAACCGCCGTGTGCTCGCCGTCCTCGCGTACCTCGGCGCCGGGTGATCAGAGCAGGACCAGCTCGTGGGCGCCCGCGTCCATTTCCACGACGGTTTCGACCTGCCAGGTGTTCCGGTCGATGACCGACATACTGCTGTGGGTGTTGACGTAGACGCGGTCGGCGTCCGACGCGACGCCCAGCGGCGCCGCGCCCACCTCGATCGACCGTACGACGATTTCCCCGCTTCCGGGATCGACCACGCTCACCGAGCCCGCCTGGGGCTTGTCGTATTCCCACTGCCGGAAATGCGAAACCACGACCAGTCCGTCGTCCAGCACGTGCACGTTGTGCGGATTGGCCGGCAAGGTGACGTCGCGGATTTTCGTGTCCGTTTCGGTGTCGATGACGAACAGTAGCGGCGCGTGCCGGTCGCTGGCGTACAGAATCGAACCGTCGGCGCTGAGTTCGAGATCCTCGGACCCGGTCCGGGTCGGGATTCGTTTCAGCGGGCGGCGTTCGACGAGGTCGAGCACGGAGACGAACGGAACCTCCTTGTTGCCGGTGTACGCCTTGGTCGCCGTCGCGGCGAGCCAGTGCGGGCCGGGGACGTCGATCGGAATGTGGCCGATGGGCTCGAAGGTGTCGAGATTCAGGGTGAGCAGGCAGCCGCCGTGTGATTCGCAGACCACGTGCAGTTCGTCGCCCTGAATGGAAAGGTCATGCGGTCCGGCGTACGGCGAAATGTCGATGACCCTGGTGATCGTCCAGGTGGCCGGATCGATGACGACGATTTCCTCGCCATGGTCGCCGTGCTCGTCGTACCAGCCGTCGCGATAGGTGATCGTGACGTACAGCAGTTCGCGCTTCGTGTCGAAGGCGCACACATGCGGCTGGGGTGGGGTTTTGACGCGGGCGATTTCCTGAAAGCCGGCGTCGAGCGCGGTGACCGTCGAGGCCGCTTGATGACAACTGATGAACATGATTCTCACGCTATGCTCGCGACATAAGTGCGTCCAGAGCACATTTGACAACTCAAAGTTGCACGAGGTGGAACAGTGGATCTGAACCTGCTCACCGCTTTCGACGCGTTGCTGCGCGAGGGCAGCGTGACCGGTGCGGCCGAGCGGCTCGGCCTGTCCAAACCCGCGATGAGCCGGGCGCTGGGCAGGCTGCGGCGGGTGCTGCGGGATCCGGTGCTGACCAGGGCCGGGCGGGGCATGGTGCTCAGCCCGCTCGCGCTGGAGATGGCGCCCCGCGTGCACGCGCTCGTCGAGGAGGCCACCTCGCTGCTGAGCACCGGGCACGCCGTCGATCTGTCCACTTTGGAACGGACGTTCGCGGTGCGGGCCAACGAAACGCTCGTGGCGCACCTCGGCGGGCGATTGCTGGGGATGATCGCCGCGGAGGCACCGTCGGTGCGGCTGCGGTTCGTCGCCGAGGGGGACGAGGACGTGCGATCGCTGCGGGACGGCACCGTCGACCTGGATATCGGCGTCATCGGCGAGACGGGGCCCGAGATCCACGTCGAACCGCTGCTCCGCGACGACGTCGTGTTCGCGGTGCGGCCGGGACACCCGCTCACCCGCGGCGACGTCACGTGGAAGCGGCTCGCGGCGTTCCCGCACATCTCGATTTCCCGGCGGGGCCGGATCGGTGAGACGCCTGCCCAACACGGCGCGCAGGTGGTGGCGGTCGTCCCGGCGGCTCCCGCGGCGGTCTACCTGCTGCGGGATTCCGACGCCGTCGCGCTGATGTCGCGGCAGTTCGCCGGGAAGGCCGGGCTCGCGATCGTGGAGCCGCCGCAGCGGGTCCGGGCGCTGCCGATC
The DNA here is from genome assembly GCF_042739895.1 of Amycolatopsis sp. NPDC059021. Taxonomy (NCBI): domain Bacteria; kingdom Bacillati; phylum Actinomycetota; class Actinomycetes; order Pseudonocardiales; family Pseudonocardiaceae; genus Amycolatopsis; species Amycolatopsis sp. NPDC059021. The sequence continues at coordinate 31,079 of NZ_JBHYIQ010000072.1, read as the reverse complement.
TCACTGGCATGGCACCCGAGGCTCGACGCCGACCCGGCGCATCGCTGGCTGCGAGCCTGCGTGCGCCGCGTCTGTGAAGAACTTTCGTGAGTGGTCAGGAACGCGAGACGCGGAGCATCTCGTCGCGCTCCACGACCTTGACGCGTTCGCGGCCGTGCGGGGCGCCGAGGTCCTTCTCGTAGGCGTCGAGCTTGCCCCAGCCTTCCCAGGTGGTGAAGGCGATTCCGCGTTCGGCGAGGAAACCGAGGATCGCGTCCGGGGAGTCGTGCCGCGGCTCGGCGAGCGTGTCCGCGTCGGCCAGAAGACTCGCGATAGTCTCGGCCGCGTCGCCCTTGGTGTGCCCGATCAGCCCGACCGGCCCGCGCTTGATCCAGCCGGTGACGTAGACGCCGGGCACCTGATTCTCGTCGAGGTCCAGCACCCGCCCGGCCTGGTTCGGCACCACGCCGTTGACGTGGTCGAACGGGACCTCCGGCAGGTGCGAGGACAGGTAACCGACCGCGCGGTACACGGCCTGGACGTCCCAGTCGTGGAACTCGCCGGTGCCGCGGACGTTGCCGTTGCCGGTCAGCTCCGTGCGCTCGGTGCGCAGGCCGACGACCTTGCCGTCCTCGCCGAGCACCTCGGACGGCGAGTGGAAGAAGTGCAGATGCAGCCGCTTCGGGCGGTCGCCATGGTCGCGGATCGCCCACTCCTGCAGCGTCTTGACCACCATGTCGATCTGCTTCGACTCGCGCAGCGCGGCGATGCTGCCCTCGTCGAACTCGATGTCCTCGGGGTAGACGATGACCTCGACGTTCGGCGAGTGGTCGAGCTCGCGCAGCTCCAGCGGCGTGAACTTCGCCTGCGCCGGGCCGCGGCGGCCGAACACGTGGACGTCGGTGACCGGGCTGGCCTTGAGCCCCTCGTAGACGTTGTCCGGGATCTCGGTGGTGAGCAGTTCGTCCGCGGTCTTCGCCAGGATGCGCGCGACGTCGAGGGCGACGTTCCCGACGCCGAGCACCGCGACGCTCGTCGCGGTCAGCGGCCAGGTGCGGGGGACGTCGGGATGGCCGTCGTACCAGGACACGAAGTCGGCGGCGCCGTGGCTGCCGTCGAGGTCGATCCCCGGCAGGTCGAGCGCGCGGTCGGCCATCGCGCCGGTCGCGAAGATGACCGCGTCGTAGAACTCGCGCAGGTCGTCGAGCTTGATGTCGGTGCCGTAGTCGATGTTGCCCAGCAGCCGGATGTTCGGCTTGTCGAGCACCTTGTGCAGGGCGGTGACGATGCCCTTGATGCGCGGGTGATCGGGCGCGACGCCGTAGCGGATCAGCCCGAAGGGCGCCGGCATGCGCTCGAAGATGTCGACCGACACGTCGGCGTCGGACTTGTCGAGGATGTCGGCGGCGTAGATCCCAGCGGGACCCGCGCCGACCACGGCTACACGAAGAGAACGGCTCACATCTTCGAGGGTAAGTTAGGCTAGCCTAATTTTTAATGTGATCTGGCGTACGGTCCACCAGCTGGGAACGGTTAAGCTGGGCGCATGCGCGTACTCGTGGTCGACAACTACGACAGCTTCGTCTACAACCTCGTCCAGTACCTGGCGCAGCTCGGCGCCGACTGCACGGTGTGGCGCAACGACGTGGTCGACCTCGACAAGATCGGCGATTTCGACGCGGTACTCGTCTCTCCCGGCCCCGGTACTCCCGAACGTGCTGGTCAGAGCATGGACGTCGTTCGGAAGTGTGCCGAGACGCGAACCCCGATGCTCGGCGTCTGCCTCGGCCACCAGGCGCTCGGCGTGGTGTTCGGCGCGATCGTGGATCGCGCGCCGGAGCTGCTGCACGGCAAGACGAGTCAGGTCCGGCACCGCGGCGTCGGCGTCCTCGCGGGGTTGCCCGAGGAGTTCACCGCCACCCGGTACCACTCGCTGACCGTGCTGCCCGACACCATCCCGGGCGACGTGTTCGAGGTGACGGGCAGCACCGAGTCCGGGATCGTGATGGGCATGCGGCACCGCGAGCTGCCGCTGGAGGGCGTCCAGTTCCACCCCGAGTCCGTGCTCACCGAAGGCGGGCACCGGATGCTGGCGAACTGGATGGCCTCGGCCGGGCACCCGGTCCCGGACGCCACCGTGGACGAACTCGAACGCGCGACGAAGGCACTCCAGAAGGCCGCCGTCGCGTGACGTTCGGTGGTCAACGCGAAGGCTGAGCCGGGATGGTCGGTAGGAGATCAGCGATATCGGTGTGCAATTCGGCGAGGCCGTGGTCGAAGGTGACAAGGCGGCCACCATGCACTCGGGTGAGCTGCGCGAGGTAGGAGTCGGTTACCTGCCGATGACCGAGAACTCCGTTCAGCGGCACTTTGCTGTAGGTAATCGAGTCCGGCCAGAATTCGTGGCGCTCGCTCTCCTTCACCGCTTCGAGAATGGTCTGAGCATTACTCGCAGTCTGTCCTTCGCGGATCAGCAGTCGCAGCAGGCTTCCTTCGGTGCTGGGGCAAGTGGCGAAGTCGTCATCAGAACCGGCGAACCACTCCTCGGCTGCGGCATGGTGCACGTGATCGGCGACCACAAGGGCGATGAGCACGTTCGCGTCGAGCAACGTCGTCACTGATCATCCTCCAGCGAGCGCACGTCCTCCGTGGTGATGACCTTTCCGAGGCTTACGACCGGCAGGCCCGTCTTTGAACTCCGCGACGTCTCGGAAGGCCTGCCCTGTCCCAGACCACGACGCATGAGCTCGGCCACGATTTCGCTGAGTGAACGTGAGGTGTCGCGCGCGATCGACAGCGCCTGGCGGTGCAGGTCGTCCGGGAGGTCGACGGTCGTTCTCATCTCATCATCGTAGCACCAGTGCATCATGATGCAGAAGCGCTATGAGCTTCATGCTCGCGGGGCGGGGCTCGGGTAAGACTGGGGAAGTGACGGCAGAACTGATCCGGCTGGTGGGGGTCGGCAAGTGGTACGGCCGAGGCGAACCGGTGATCGAGGGCGTCGACCTCACCGTGCCGCGCGGCCGGGTCATCGGCATCCTCGGCACGAACGGCTCCGGTAAGTCCACGTTGCTGCGTATCCTCGCGGCACTTTCGCGGGAGAGTGCCGGTCGCGTCGTCGGGCGGCCGCGAGTCGGCTATCTTCCGGACCGGTTTCCGGCCGGACAGCGGATGAGCGCGCGGGCGTATCTCCGGCACATGGCGCGGATCCACGGGCTGGCCGATCTTTCGGTGATCGACCCGCTGCTGGACCGGCTGGCGCTGGTCGGGGGACCGCGTTCGCCGTTGCGGACCTTGTCGAAGGGCAACGCGCAGAAGGTCGGCCTCGCCCAGGCGGTGCTGGTCGATCCCGAGCTACTGATCCTCGACGAACCCTGGTCCGGTTTGGACGTCGAGGCGCATGCCGTGCTCGGCGAACTCGTCGCGGAGACGAAGGAACGCGGCGCGAGCGTCGTGTTCACCGATCATCGCGCGGCGGTGGTGCACGAGCACGCGGACGACGTCTATCGGATCGAACACGGCAGGCTGTCCGCCGTGACGTCCACAGTGGACACTTCGGTGACCACGCGGATCGTGTTGCACGGGACGGGTGGCGACCTCTCCGCGGAGCCGGGGGTGCGCGAGACCGTCACCGACGGGCCCAGAGTGGTGCTGACGGTGGAAGCCGAGCACGCGGACGCGGTGTTGTTGCGGGCGCTCAACGGCGGCTGGTCGGTGCGGGAGGTGGCGCCGTGCTCGCGATGACCCGGTACTACCTGGCGTTGCTGGCCCATTCGCAGCGGTACCTGCCCGCCGTGCTGGCGTACCTGGCGGTGAACGTCATCCTGTACTCCGACCCGAAGTCGCCGTTGATACCGCAGTACGGCGTCAGCGCGGGCGCACTGCTCGTGGTGTCCTGCTGGCTGACGATCGCCACGCTCGACATCGAAGATCCCGTGCAGCGGCTGATCACCTTCAGCCACGCGCGGCGGCTGCGCGCGGTGCTCGGCGGGGTGGTGCTGGCGGTGCTCGGCTGTGCGCTGGTGCTCGCTTGCGCGTCCGTGGCGTGGTCGATCGTCAAGTCCGGGCACGGACCGGTGCCGACGGTCGGGCTGGGGCTCGCGGCGCATCTGATCTGCGCGACGTTCGGGATCGCGATCGGGCTGCCGTGCTCCCGGCTGCTCGTGCCGCGCGTCGGCTGGACCGTGCTGGCCGCGGTCCTGGTGCTGGCCGCGGTGCTGCTGCTCAAATGGCTGCCGCTGGCGAATCCGCTGCTGCGTGCGATGACCAACGATCGCCCGCTGACCGGTCCCCTCGTACTCGCGGTGGTGATGGCGGCCGTGGTGGGGGGCGCCCGCCTCTTCTCACCGGGGGCCATGGGGGGGGCGCGCGGTCGCCCCCCCCGCCGCCCGCCCGTGCGGGCGTCTGTGT
>NZ_JBHYIQ010000072.1:16736-26680 GCF_042739895.1 Amycolatopsis sp. NPDC059021 | reverse complement strand
TATCGCGGTGGTGGTTGCTTTCACAACCTCGGCCGGGGTGCCGGGCCCCCGGGTTGGGGGGGGGGTTGGGGGGGGGGGGGGGGCGCGCCCCCCCCCCACCACGGTGGGCTACCTGCTACGCCGCCGCGCCTGAAAGTACGAAACAGGCCCGCACGGAGAACCGTGCGGGCCTGTCTCAGGACTTCATGCCGTCAGGGCCTGCCTGGCGGGAACAGGCCTGAGGTCGACGAACTCGACGACGTCGGGTTGCCGTTGCTGTCGGCGACGAAGATCGTGACCGTCGCGGTCTTGCCGATCTGCGTCCCGCTCTGCGGGTTGGTCTTCACGATCGTGCCGGGGTCGCCCTTGCCCGAGCGGTCCGTCTGCTTGTTGAACTGGCCCTTCCAGCCCTTGGCCTGCAGCAACTGCTGTGCCGACTCGGGAGTCTGACCGGTCAGGTCGGGCAGGGTGATCTGCTGCTGCGAACCGTCCGACACCACCAGCGTGATGGTGGTACCCGGCGGTAGCGAACCGCTCGCACTCTGGCTGATGACCTCGCCCTCGGGCTTGTCCGAAGCCTGGTCCACCCGCTTGACCGTGAACCCCGCGGCCTTGAGCGCGGCGGCGGCCGAGGAGTACTGCTGACCGGTGTAGTCCTGGGCGTTCTTGTTGCCCTGCGCCTTGCCGACCACGATGTCCACAGTGGAGTTCAGCTCCACCGAGGATCCCGCTGCCGGATTCTGGGACTGGACCATCCCGGCCTGGCTCGGGTCGCTGACCTCCACCTCGGTGGTGTTGCCGATCCGCAGCTTGCTGTTGGTGAGCTCCTTCACCGCGTCGGTGAGGGACTTGCCCTTGAGGTCGGGGACGCTGGTCTGGCCGGGCTTCGCCCCCACGGACAGCGTCACCTGCTGGTCGACCGGGATGCTCTGTCCCTCACCAGGCTCGATCTTGACGACCTTGCCGATGTCGTCGGCGGTACAGGTCGGACCGCCGTCGGTGGGCTGGGCGCCACCGCAGACGACCTGCTTGTCCGGGCCGATGTTGGTGAAGCCCTGTGAGCGCAGTTTGGCCTTGGCCACCTCAACCTGCTGGTGCAGCACCTGCGGGATGGGCTTGGCCTCCGACTTGTAGTTGAACGCGCCGAGCAGCGCCATGATGCCGAGCACCGCGGCGAGCACGAACACCCCCGCGCCGATCGCCAGCCAGATCCGGCGTCGTCGTTTCGCCTTCGGGTCTTCCTCCGGTTCGGCGTAGTCGTCGTACGCCTGCGTCCGGCGGTCGGTGTCCATGACCTGGGTGCGCTCGTCCTCGGACATGACCATCGGCGCCGACGGCCGCTGCCCGGACAGCGTGCGCACCAGGTCCGAACGCATCTCGGCGGCGGACTGGTAGCGGTTGGCCGGGCCCTTCGCCAGTGCCTTGAGCACGACGGCGTCCAGTTCCGGCGACACCGCGGGGTTCACCGTCGACGGCGCGCTCGGGTCCTCCCGGACGTGCTGGTAGGCCACGGCCACCGGGGAGTCCCCGGTGAACGGCGGTTCGCCGGTGACCAGTTCGTACAGCACACAGCCGGCGGCGTAGACGTCCGAACGGGCGTCGACCGACTCGCCGCGGGCCTGCTCCGGCGAGAGGTACTGTGCCGTGCCGATCACCGCGGCGGTCTGGGTCATCGCGGACTGGCCGTCGTGCATCGCGCGGGCGATGCCGAAGTCCATCACCTTGACCGCGCCGTTCTTGGTGATCATGACGTTCGCCGGCTTGACGTCGCGGTGCACGATGCCGTGCCGGTGCGAGAAGTCCAGCGCGGCGCAGACGTCGGCCATGACCTCCATCGCGCGCTTCTGCGACAGCGGGCCCTCGGTCTTGACGATGTCCCGCAGCGTCCGGCCCTCGACGTACTCCATCACGATGTACGGCAGCGGGCCGAACTCGGTGTTCGCCTCGCCGGTGTCGTAGACCGCGACGATCGCCGGGTGGTTCAGGGCGGCGGCGTTCTGCGCCTCCCGGCGGAAACGCTCCAGGAACTGCGGGTCACGGGCCAGGTCGGCACGCAGGATCTTGATCGCGACTTCCCGGCCGAGCCGCACGTCGTGGCCGTGATGGACCTCGGACATGCCTCCGTAGCCGAGCGTGTCGCCCAGCTCGTACCGGTTGGAGAGCAGTCTGGGTGTGCTCATCTCTGAATGCCGTTCCATTCCGTCCAAGATGTGGTCATGATGCCTTGCCGGCCGTCGTTTTCGCGCGACCCCGATGTCGTGCGGCCCGGCGCTCTGCCGTACGGGACCACGGGATACATGGTCGGCGCGAGCGACTGCGCGGGAGCGGGGGATTGCCCGCCCGGAACCGGTTCATTCGTCTCCACGTTCCGCGGCGGGGCTCCGTTGCCCGAACCGACCAGCTTCATGGCGACCAGCGCGCCTGCCGCGAGGACAGCGACGATGATCACCGCGAGCAGCACCCACCAGCCCCACTGGCTCCTGCGCCGGGGAGCCGGGGACACCGGGTGCATGGCCGGGCGAGACGGCGGACCGATCGCGACCATCGGGTTGGGTGGAGACAGGGGGGCCGGTGGCGCCAGCGACGGCTGCACCGGCGGCTGGTTCGCCGGGTACGACGCCTGGACCAGCCCGGACGGCGTCGGCAACGGGAGACCGGCGCGGACGGCGGCGACCGCGTTCGCGAACTCGCCACCCGCCGAATAGCGCTGGCGGGGGTCCTTGACGAGCGTCGCCTCGATCACCGCGCGGGCCCCCGGCGGGACGTCGGGTGGCAGCGGGGGCGGGATGTCGCGGATGTGCATCATCGCGACGGTCACCGCGTTTTCGGAGAGGAACGGCCGGTGCCCGGCGAGACATTCGTACCCGCACACGGCGAGCGAATAGACGTCGCTGGCGGGTTCGGCCACGTGCCCGAGCGCCTGCTCGGGGGCGATGTAGTGGGCGGTACCCATGACCATCCCGGACCGGGTCACCGGCGCCGCGTCGGCGGCCTTCGCGACGCCGAAGTCGGTGATCTTCACCTGCCCGGCCGGGGTCACCAGGATGTTGCCCGGCTTGACGTCGCGGTGCACCAGGCCCTGTTCGTGCGCGGCCTGCAGTGCGTTGCCCGCCTGCTCCAGGATGTCCAGGGTGAAATCGGCCGACAGCCGCCCGTGCTTGGCGAGCAGCCCTGCCAGTGGATCACCCTCGACCAGCTCCATGACCAGGTAGGCGATCGACAGCTCGTCCCCGGTGCCCTGCTCGCCCGCGATCGTCTCGCCGTAGTCGTGCACGGCGGCGATGCCGGGGTGGTTCAGCGAGGCCGTCATCCTGGCTTCGGTGCGGAAGCGGTGCAGGAACTCCGCGTCGCCCGAGAGCTCCGCCTTGAGCACCTTGACCGCGACCGTCCGGTCGAGCCTGGTGTCGCTGGCCTGCCAGACCTCGCCCATCCCGCCGACGGCGATCCGGTTCGTCAGCTTGTACCGCTCGGCCAGCAGCTGACCCGAGGACAGCATCCGCTATCCACCCCCGAGCTTGGCGTTGATCGCGGCGCGGCCGATCTCGGCGGCGACCGAGCCACCGGTCGCGGCCAGCCCGCGGTTACCGCCACTTTCGACGATGACCGCGACGGCGATCTGCGGGTCGTTGGCCGGCGCGAACGCGGTGTACCAGGCGTGCGGCGGGGTCTGCTTCGGGTTGACGCCGTGCTCGGCGGTCCCCGTCTTGGACGCGATCTGGATCTTCGGGTTCTTGCCGCCGCCCTTGGTGTTGGCCTCGGACGCGATCATCATGTCCTTGAGGATCCCGTTGTTCTCGCTGGACATCACCGGCGTTCCGGTGAGCTCCTTCGGGGTGTAGTCCTCGATCGTGGACAGATCCGGCGCCAGCACCGACTGCACCAGCTGCGGTGTCATCGCCATGCCACCGTTGGCGATGGTCGCCGACAGCATGGCGTCCTGCAGCGGCGTGAGGCGGACGTCGCGCTGGCCGATGCCGCTCTGGTAGAGCGCGCCCGGCGAGTCCAGTGGGCCCAGCGTGGAGGGCTGGACCTTCATCGGCACGGTCAGGTTGTTCTGCCCGATGCCGTAGTTCGCCGCGGTCTTGTTCAGCTTGTCCTTGCCCAGCTCACCGGCCATCTGCGCGAACGGCACGTTGCACGAGTACGCCAGCGCGTCCTTGAAGGTGTCGCCGGGGCAGACCTCGCCGCCGTAGTTCTCCAGCGTGACGTTCGTGCCGGGCAGCTTGGTGTTCGGCGAGGTGTCGATCTTGTCGGTCGGCTTCTTGCCCGCCTCGAGCGCCGCTGCGGCGGTGACCAGCTTGAATGTCGAACCCGGCGGGTAGTACTCCTGGATCGCCCGGTTCTGCATCGGGTTCTTGCCGTTCTTGTCGTTGTACGACTCCCATGCGGCGATCTGGTCCTTGCCGTTGTGCGTGGAGAGCTTGTTCGGGTCGTAGGACGGCGTCGAGACCATCGCCAGGATGCGGCCGGTCTTGGGCTCCAGCGCGACCACCGCGCCGGTGTAGCCGTGCTTCGTCATCCCGTCGTAGGCGGCCTTCTGCACCGCCGGGTCGATCGTCAGCCGCACGTTGCCGCCGCGCGGATCGCGGCCGGTGACCATGTCCGAGAGCCGCCGCACGAACAGCCGGGGATCCGAGCCGTTGAGGACGTCGTCCTCGGCGCGCTCCAGCCCGCCCGAACCGTAGTTGATCGAGTAGTAGCCGGTGACCGGCGCGTACATCGGCCCGTCGGTGTAGGTGCGGGTGAACTTGTACTTGTCGTTCGACTTCTCGACCTTCGCCAGCACCGTGCCGTTCGGGGACACGATCTGGCCGCGCTCCCTGGCGTACTCGTCGTAGAGCACCCGCTGGTTGCGCGGGTTGGTGCGGTAGTCGTCGGCCTTGACCACCTGGATGTAGGTCGCGTTCGCCAGCAGCAGCACCACCATCACCAGCATCGCGATGCCGACCTTGCGCATGGGGGTGTTCACTGGGCCCTCCCGTCCCCGGCGACCGGCGGGCGCTGCACCATCACGGTGTGCGCCTCGGCCAGCGGGGCCTGTGGTTGCTGCGGCTTCGGCCGCGCGGCCGGTTTGCGCGCCGCGTCGGAGATTCGGAGCAACAGGGCCACCAGGATGTAGTTCGCGAGCAGCGACGAGCCACCCTTGGACAGGAACGGAGCGGTGATACCGGTCTCCGGGATGAGCTTCGTGACGCCGCCGACGACGACGAAGATCTGCATGACGATGGTGAACGCGAGCCCGCAGCCCAGCAGCTTGCCGAAAGTGTCCCGCACCGCCAGCGCGTTGCGCATGCCACGCATCGCGATCAGCAGGTACAGCATCAGGACAGCGGCGAGCCCGATGAAGCCGAGTTCCTCGCCGATACCCGCGGTGATGAAGTCCGTGTTCGCCTCGGGCACGATGTCGGGCCGTCCCGCGCCGAGGCCGGTGCCGCCGATACCGCCGGTGCCGAGCCCGAACAGGCTCTGCACCATCTGGTAGCCCTTGTTGTCGATGTCGGCGAACGGATCGATCCAGTTCTCCACCCGGACCCGGACGTGCGAGAACAGGTTGTAGGCGATCACGCAGCCGACCGCGAAGAAACTGAGCCCGACGATCACCCAGATGGCCCGCTCGGTGGCCACGTAGATCATCACCAGGATGATGCCGAACAGCAGCAGCGCCGCGCCGAGTTCCTTCTCGAACGCGAACACGCCCATGCAGACGATCGCGGCGATCAGCAGCGGGCCGAGGTCGCGGGCGCGGGGCAGCTCGACACCCACGATCTTCTTGCCCGCCACCATGAACAGATCGCGTTTGGACACCAGGAACGACGCGAAGAAGATGATCAGCAGGATCTTCGCGAACTCACCCGGCTGGATCGAGAAGCCGGGGAGCCTGATCCACACCTTCGCGCCGTTGGCCTCGGAGATGCTCGCGGGCAGCAGCGCGGGCAGGATCAGCGCGACGATGCCGATCAGGCCCGCGGTGTAGCCGTAACGGGTCAGCGTGCGGTGGTCGTTGACCACGATCAGCACGGCCACGAACAGCACCAGCGAGATGACGGTGAACAGCAGCTGGCTGGGCACGGCGGGGCTGAACTTGTCGTCCGCCTCGGTCGCGTGGTCCTCGTACGCCAGGTCGAGCCGGTGGATCATCACCAGGCCGATGCCGTTGAGCAGCGCGACACACGGGAGGATCACCGGGTCGGCGTTCGGTGCCCAGCGGCGGACGGCCAGGTGCGCGGCGGTCAGGATGGCGAGATAGGCGAGACCGAGCCAGAGGATCGTGAGGGTGAGTTCCTGCTCCTGGTTCGCCTCGACGATCACCAGCGCGAGCGTGACGATCACCGCGGCGAACCCCAGCAACAGCAGCTCGGCGTTGCGGCGGCCGGGCAGCTCGCGGGGCGGATTGGTCTGGAACTGGGCGGACACCGAGTCGGCCAGCTGCTGCTGACTCATCAGTTACCGCCTCCCGTCGTCGGTGCCGTACTCGGCGTCGAGCAGTCCCTCCCCGCTGGCTGGTTCGCCGACGACGAGGCGGGAGTGGGCTCACCCGACGACGGAGGCGCCGAGCTCGGCGTGGGGGTCGGCTGCCCGGACTGACCCGGCGCGGCGGGCTTGCAGTCGTTCAGTCGCTTCTGCCGCTGCAGGAAGTCGTCGATGTACTTGCGGGCGTCGTCGAGGCTTTCCTTCTTGACGCCGTTCTTCACCGCGATCCGCGCGTCTTCCTGCAACTGCGGCACGCGCAGCTTCGCCGTGCACACCTGACCCGGCGGGCAGGAACCCTGCTCGTACGAGTGCAGCTGGATGCCGAGGATGCTGCCGGGGACGCCGCGGAAGATCACGACCTCCTCGTCCGCTCCCTCGCCGACATAGTACTGACTCAGCACGAAGTACCGGGTCGCGATCGCGGCGGCGGCCAGCACGATCAGCACCACCAGCGAGCCGATCAGCCAGCGAAACCGCTTCCGGCGCTTCGCCTTCGGATCCTCTTGCGGCTGCGGCAGCTCCGGTCTGGGCTGCGGCGGTGGCTGCGTCAGCGCCCTTGCCCGCGCGGCGGGCGAATCGCCCTGATGCCGTTCGTCGCTGCCGTCCCCGGCGGCGCCCCCGACGATCGGGGCGTCCTCACCGAAGTCGACGTCGACGACGTCCGCGATGATCACCGTGACGTTGTCCGTGCCGCCGCCCTTGAGCGCCAGCTCGATCATCCGGTCGGCGCATTCCTGCGGGTCGGCGATCTGCACCGCCTCGGCCAGCGTCTCGTCGCTGACCATCCCGGACAGCCCGTCCGAGCAGATCAGGTACCGATCGCCGGCGCGGGCCTCCCGCACGGTCAGGCTCGGCTCCACCTCGTGCCCGGTCAGCGCCTTGAGCAGCAGCGAACGCTGCGGGTGGACCGCGGCCTCCTCCGGGGTGATCCGGCCCTGTTCGAGCAGTTCGTTGACGAAGCTGTCGTCGCGGGTGATCTGGGTGAACTGCCCGCCCCGCAACAGGTACGCGCGCGAGTCGCCGACGTGCACCAGGCCGAGCCGGGTGCCGGCGAACAGCACCGCGGTCAGCGTCGTGCCCATCCCGTCGAGATCGGGGTCCTGCGAGACCAGCTCGGCGATCGCGCCGTTGCCGGTGGCCACCGCGTCGCGCAACTGGGCGAGCAGGTCGTCACCGGGTTCGTCGTCGTCGAGCGGGGCGAGCGAGGCGATGACGACCTTGCTGGCCACCTCACCGGCCGCGTGCCCGCCCATACCGTCGGCGAGCGCGAGAAGGCGGGGACCGGCGTAGACGGAGTCCTGGTTGCTCGAACGCACCAGGCCCCGGTCACTGCGGGCCGCGTAGCGGAGGACGAGAGTCATGGGCGAAGCTCGATCACCGTCTTGCCGATCCGGATGGGGACTCCGAGCGGGACCCGGAGGGGTGCAGTGACCTTAGCCCGGTCGAGATAGGTCCCGTTCGTCGAGCCCAGATCTTCCACGTACCAGTCCTCCCCGCGCTGCACGATCCGGGCATGCCGGGTCGAGGCGTAGTCGTCGTCGAGCACCAGCGTCGAGTCGTCGGCGCGGCCGATCAGGATCGGCCTGCCGTCGAGCGCGATCCTGGTCCCGGCCAGTGCCCCATGGGTCACCAGCAGTTGCTGCGGCGACTTGCTGCTGCGTGGCTTCTTCTTGTCCTTGGTGCGGCGGAAGCTCGGCACCTGTACCCGGAGCCCCGAAGCCGCGTACAGGTCCGAACGCACGATCCGCAGCGCGGCGAACACGAAAAGCCAGAGCAGCACGAGAAAGCCCACCCTGGTGAGTTGAACGACCAGCTCTGGCACTTGTTGTGTCCGCTCCCGACTCTGCACGCAGCCCACGACGCCGGTTCGCCGCAGTACGCCCGCAAGGGCAATTCTGCACCGAACCTACTCAGTGCCCGCCGCTCAGCCCTGGGTTCGGAACACGAGGGACGAATGACCGACGCGGATGACGTCGCCGTCGGCGAGCTGCCACGTCTGCACCGGCGTGCCGTTCACCGTGGTTCCGTTGGTCGACCCGATGTCCGCCAGCGTCGCGCTCTGCCCGTCCCAGGTGATCTCCAGGTGCCGGCGCGAGACCCCGGTGTCCGGCAGCCGGAAGTCCGCGTCCTGACCGCGGCCGACCACGTTCCCGCCCTGCTTGAGCGAGTACGTCCGGTTCGACCCGTCGTCCAGCTGCAGGCTCGCCGCCAGCTGCCGCGCGCCACCGCCGTAGCCGCCACCCTGCTGCGCGTACGGGTCGCCCGCGGGCTGGCCGTACCCCTGCTGCTGGCCGTACTGGTCGTAGCCACCCTGCTGGCCGCCGTACTGGTCGTACCCGGGCTGCTGCTGGCCATAGCCCTGGTCGTAGCCGGGCTGCTGGCCGTAACCCTGGTCATACCCGGGTTGCTGCTGGCCGCCGTACTGGTCGTACCCGGGCTGCTGCCCGCCATAGCCCTGGTCGTACCCGGGCTGCTGACCGCCGTACCCCTGGTCGTAGCCGGGCTGCTGCCCGTACCCCTGGTCGTACCCGGGCTGCGGCGGTTGCCCGTATCCCTGGCCCTGGTCGTAGCCGCCCTGCTGGCCATAGCCCTGGTCGTACCCGGGCTGTTGCTGGCCACCCTGCTGTCCGTAGCCGTACTGGCCGTGCTGCTGCTGGCCGTACGGGTCACCCTTGTCGTATTGGCCTTGGCCGTAGCCGGGGGGCTGGCTCATTGCTGGGTCTCCTGCGTTGCTGGGTAGTGCCGACCGTGACGAACCGGCGGCGTCAGGAGACCTGACGTCGGGATCGACGGACGAACGGGTCTTGAACTGTCCAGTATGCAGCGCCTCGTTGCGCTCGAGTGACACGACGACGTCACCATAGGTGTCCCAGCCGTGCTCGGCGAGATGTTCCGCCACAGCCCTCGCCAGGGCGCTGGTGACTCTTTGCTCGTCACCGGCCATGCGCTCGTGATCAGCCTGCCCCAGCGACACGATGTAGTGATTCGGGGCGAGCTGCCGACCGCCTGCCAGCTCACGAACGTTGTCCTCGCTTTCCCGCTCGAGCGCAACCGCCACTTCCTGAGTGACGACATTGCCACCGAACATGCGCGCGAAGGTATTACCCACCAGGTTCTCGAGGCGCCTGTCAAAGCGCTCTACGCGGCCCACCGGGGCAAACCTCCTCACGCCTGTTGCTTCCGCTCCGATCCTATCCGGGTAAGCCCGGCTGGACACGACCCCCGGTGAAACCCGTTCAAACCCCCTGTTAAGCTGTCCGAGCTGTCAAAGTGACTCGCGCGAGTGGCGGAATGGCAGACGCGCACGGTTCAGGTCCGTGTGTCCGAAAGGACGTGAGGGTTCAACTCCCTCCTCGCGCACGCTGTTCAAGGGGCCCGGCTGACGCCGGGCCCCTTTCCCGTTGTCCTGACCTCTCGCGGGGGGGGGGGCCCCCCCCCCCCCCCCCCGGGGGGCCCCCCCCCCCCCCCCCCCCCGTGGGGGGGGGGGCGCCGAG
>NZ_JBHYIQ010000072.1:0-16726 GCF_042739895.1 Amycolatopsis sp. NPDC059021 | reverse complement strand
CCCCACACCCCCCCCCCGCGCCCGTTTTCCCGGGGCCCGGGCCCCCGCGGCCCCCCTTTCCGGTTGTCCTGCCCCCGCCCGGGGGCCGCGCCCCCGCACCCCCACGGTGCGGCAACTCCCGACCCAGCGTGGTTGCGTCGGCCTAGGGCCTGGCGGCCCTGGCCTTGGTGAGACTTCGTTCGATTGCCTCTTTGGCGGCTTGTTGTGCCTTTTTCTTGGTGTTGCGGGGGTGCGTACGGTGGGGAGGTCGTTACCTGGAGTCGGGTGAGGGGCGGGCTGGTGGGGGAGAGCGGCGACGGGGTGCGGAACGAGATGGGCGGGAGCGCTCGGAACGTTGTGCAGGTCGGGGCCGTTTACGGCGACGTGCGGTTCGGAGCGTCGGGCGAGGGTGCGTCGGCAGAGGCGCCGCAGCAGGTGCCGGTGCGGGTCGGGCACTTCGTCAACCGTGAAGCCGAGCTGGAGTTCGCGGGGAGTTTGGTCGATCGGGCGGGCAGCGGGCGGCCGGTGATCGTGGCGGTCCACGGGACGCCTGGTGTCGGGAAGAGTTCCTTCCTGCTGCGCGTGGCCGAGCGGCTCGGCGCGTTTCCCGGCGGACAGCTGTACGCCGATTTCCGGGAGACCACCAGCGGGCCGGTGACCGGAGTCAACGACGTACTCGCGTCTTTTCTGCGGGCACTCCACGTCGAGCCCGAAGTCATTCCCGCCGGACTCGGCGAACGAGCGGGCCTGTTCCGCACGAAGACCGCGGCGAAACCCGTGCTCGTCGTGCTCGACGAAGTCACCGACGCGGCGCAAGTACTGCCGTTCGTGCCGAAGGCGCCGGGCAGCGCGGTGCTGGTCGCGGGCACTTCCCAGCTGAGCGACCTGTTCGACGAGGGCGCCGAACTGGTGCCGCTCGAACCGCTGGACGCGACGCACAGCGCGAAACTCGTCGCCGAGCTGAGCCGCCGCGATCTGTCCGAGGACCAGGAAGCCGTGGCGGAACTCGTCCAGCTTTGTGGCGGCTTGCCGGTCGCCTTGACCGTCGTGGCGGCGAAACTGCGGACTCACCCGAGCCTGAGCGTGACAGCCCTGTTCGAAGAGATCTCGGCCCACGGTCTCGCCGCGTTCCGGGCGGCGGGACGCGACAAGGTGTCGGCTGTCTTCTCCGTGGCCTACGCCGACCTCCCGGCCGAGGTCGCGCGGCTGTACCGGCTGCTGTCGGTGCTCCCCGGGCCGGACTTCAGCGCCGAGATGGCCGCGGTGACGGCGGGGATCTCCGTCCGGGAGGCAAAGGAACTGCTGGAGCACCTCGTGCTGCAGGCCGGCCTGCTCGCCGAGGACACCCACGGCCGGTTCCACCTCCACGCGCTGGTAGCGCGGTACGCCCGGGAGCGCGCGAGCGTCGAGGAACAACCGGCCGAACTCGAGGACGCGCTGCATCGGGCGGCGATGTGGTTGCTGGTCAGGGCCGCATGGGCGGACCTGGTGATGCTCGGTCCCGGCCGCTGGCGGTGCACCGACCACGACGCGTTGCTGACCGGCGAAGACCCCTTCGATGGCGCCAAGAAGGTGGCGCTGGCCTGGCTGGACGCCGAGCGGGCGAATCTCGTCGCGATGATGCGTGCCGCCGCCGAACACCGATGGCACGACATCGCGTGGCAGCTCGCCGAAGCCGCTTCGGCCCTGTACGTCGCCTGCAGGTATCTCGTCGACTGGGCCGAGTCGGCCCAGCTCGGCGGGCGGGAGGCGAGGCTCGCAGGGAACGCTGCCGCCGAGGCGCGGCTGCGGAGTTTCGGCACGCGCGCGTCGAACGATCTCGACAAGGTCGCCACCGAGCTGGCGGAGTCGCTCGTACTCGCCCAAGAAACCGGTGAGGCACGGCTGATCGCGTCCGTCTGGGAGCTGTACGGCCGCTACTACGACCGCCGTGCCGACTGGCCGAACGCGTTCGGCGCGTACGAAACGGCGATCGCGTTGTTCACCGGCGAGCACGACGAGCGCGGTGTGGCCTTTGTCATGTACTTCCTCGGCTGTTCCCAGCATGCCGCCGGGCAGCCCGAGGTCGCGCTGGAAACGCTCCAGCGGGCACTGCCGCTCATCCGAGCGGTCCCTGACGCCCGGATGGAGGGGCGCGCGCTGACCGAACTCGGCCGGGTCCGTGTGGAGCTGGGCGAAACGGCGGCCGCGGTGGAGACGCTGCGAGAAGCGATCGGCGTGCTCGAAGCCGGCGGGTACAAGTTCTACGAAGCGAGTGCGCACGAGGTGCTCGCGACAGTGGCGGCCGATCGCGACACGGCCCGCCGATCCCTCGCGCGGGCCGTCGACCTGCTGAGCGAGTTGGGCAGTCCGCGGGTTGCGGAAGTCGCCGAACGGCTTCGCGAATTCAGCGAATGACCATGACGGACGCGGTGTAGACCACCTTCCCGATCCGGAGCCGCATCGTGGTGTCCGCGAATTGGCGGCTTGTCAGTAATACATAGGCGAGCGAACCGAGAGCGGCCGCGTCGCCCGACGAAGAAATCGTCGCCCGCTGTCCGTGCCGGGTGCGCACGACGCATCCGGCCGCGGTGGCGGCCGCGGCCAGCCGGGCGAAGGGGTAAGCGTTCAGCGCCGACTCCGTCCAGTTCCATGCGTCTTCGTGCCCGGTGTACCGGGCACGAACCAGCACGGCCGCGCGTTCCGGGAGCCGCAGATTCGCCTCGCCCTCTTCGACGACCAGGTGTCGATTGTCACTTTCCGGCCGGGCGGCCGCCGGGTAGCGGGACAGCACGACGATGTCCCCGGTGCGCCTGCTCGAAACCCGGAACGCCGTGACATTTCGGTACTCGGATTCGGGATCCGGCGCGCGTAGCAGCGGCGGCTCCGTTACCGGCGGATTCAACGGGAGGTGGCGATACACCTCGTTGCGCAGCCGTTCCGTGGCCTCGCCGCGATAAGCGAAAACCCGGGACGTCACCGCCTCGAAACGTCCCGGCGCGTGCGCGGCCACGTTCCGCGAGAGCTGCTCTCGCAGGCCTTCGGCCGGTTCGAGCCGATCACCGATCCGGGCGAGTTCGGCGACCGGGCTCCCGGCGACGGTGTCGGGTTCGGCGCTCGACAGCAGCAGCGGCTTGTCCAGCGCCGCCGCGTGCAGACCCATCGAGCCGTGGTCGGTGATGATCTGGTCGGCGGCGACCAGCAACGCGTGCCAGCCGCGATGCGGGGGAATCAGCCGGAGCCCGGCGTCCAGTGCGTCGGCCAGCATCACCCGAAGATCGGCGGGGCCGTACCGGGCCCACACGTTCGGATGCAGCACCAGCGCGACCTGGTATTCGTCGGCAGGCAACTCGGCGAGAAGGCGGTGGGGCAGCGTTCGCCATGAACCGATGAGCGACGACTCGCTCCACGTCGACGCGACGAGCACCAGCCGACGTCCGGCGGTGCCCAGCAGTGCCCGGTAGCGCGCTCGAAGTGGGACACTCGCGAGCATCCTGTCACAGGTCGGATCGCCCACCACGATGGTGTTTCCGCGTGTTTCCGCGGCCGCCGCGCCGAGTTGGGCGATCTGTTCGGGGTGACTCAGGAAGAGCTTGACCCGCCCGGTCCGCAGCGCGCGGGCGGGCGGGAGCCCGGCCAGCCGCAGGCCGCCGTCGGCGGAATCGGGGACGTATTTGTTGAAGCCGAGTCCGTGCGGCAACACGAGCACGGGTTTGGTGAGGACGTCGACATCGACGTTTTCACTGGCCGACAGTGCCAAGTCGTAGTCGAGTTCTTCGACCTTCGGCCACGGCACGAGGTCGTGCACACCGGAGTCGTGCAGCAGTTGTTCGACGCCACCGGCGAATCGGGTGCCGTTGCTGATGGTGAATCGGGCCCGGATGCGGAAATCGTTCCGGAACAGGTCCATGGCTTCGAGGAGCCGTGCCGTCGACGTCAGTGTCCTCGCCACGAAAAGGACCGTGCGCTCACAGCCGAAGGTTCCCCAGAGGGCCTCGGAATCCGGTGCGGCGAGGCGGCTTTCGTGACGGTGGGTCATCCGACCACCTCCCCGTGATCTTGCCGCCGTGCCGGCCACTGTAGCCATCGTGCCCGACGGACTTGCCGGATTACCGGAAGGGTGTGACGGACCGTGATCGTGCGGTAGCGTGGGCTACTCCGGGACGGGGGTGTCAGGGGTGGGCGATCAGCACAACGAGTTCGACGGCGAGGCGCGGATCGTCGTCCAGGCACACAACATCTACGGCAACGTGAGTTTCGGGTCGCCGGAGGAGCCGAAGGCCGTGGCCCGGCAGAACGACCCGCCCGTGGCGTACTACACGAACAACGAGGTCCAGTTGCTGGAGCTGGACCGGGTGCTGGCCGGACGGCAGAAGGACCGGCCCTGTCTGGCGATCATTCGCGGTACTCCGGGGAGCGGGCGCACCGAGCTGACCCGGGAGTGGATCCACCGGCATCGGGACGAGTTCCCCGACGGCGACTTTTCGGCTCCACTGGGCCGGTTGCCGGCCAAGGACGTGCTGGTCCGGCTGCTTCGTGGTGCGGGCTTCGCGGACGAACGGCTTCCGGCGACGGTCGAGGCCCTCTCGGCGATGTGGCACGACTGGAGCACCGGCAAGCACCTCGTGCTCGTCATCGACGACGCCCTGTCCGAGGCACAGGTCAAGGTGCTGCTGCCGGGGCCGGGACCGTCGCTGGTACTGGTGATCGAGGCGGGCGGCCTCGGCGGGGTGCGGGTGCGGCACGGCGCCGCGCTCGTCACGCTCGAACCACTGGGGCCGGAGACGTCGCGGGCGCTGCTGGGGCAGTTCGCGGACTCCGCGCGGCTGGACACGGATCCTGTGGCGGTCGGCGAACTGATCGCGATGTGCGAGGGGTCCGTCGCCGCACTCAACGTGATCGGCTCGATGTTCGCCGAGAACGAGGACTGGAAGCCCGCGCGGTTGCTGCGAAGTCTCGAACGTCGTGGTGGCGTCGTGCGAGCCCTGCCGCAGGACGCGGTGTTCGATCTGGCCTTCGATAGGCTTTCGCCGCTCGCGCGGCGGTGCTATCTCGCGCTCGGCGTCCATCCCGGCGGCGGCGACATGTCGTTCGCCGCGCTCACCGCGGTGCTGGGTGACGAGGTCGAGGGGGCCGTCGCGGAGCTGGTGAAGGTGCGGTTGGCGCAGGAAACGCAGGAGGAGCGGTATCTCGTTTCCGGTCTGATCAAGGAACACGCCAAAGGCAAGGCGGACGGCGACGGGCTGCTGCGCGAGATCGTGTCCTGGTACGCCCGGCGTGGGTGGGAGGCTCAGGCGCTCGTCCAGAGCCGGGACTGGGTCGGGAAGATCTGGCCTGATCGTCCGGGTGCCGCACTCGGGTGGTCTCCGGAGGAAGCCGTGGCGTGGCTCCTGACGGAACGAGTGAACCTCGTCGAAGTGGCGAAGGTGGCGCATCGGCTTGGCGCGCATGAGGACGTCGTCCGGTTGTGTCTCGCGTTGTGGCCGATCCATCTGCGGCGGGGTTACGCGTTCGAGATGGCGGAAGTGAACAGGCTTGGTTTCGAGTCCGCCGTGGCCTGGTCGAACGATCTCGCGGCGTCGGTGCTCGCCGTGCAGCGCGCGTTCGCCGCGATGGAATTGCGCGACTGGGACGAAGCACTGTCCTTATTGGACACGGCAGGGGAATACGCGAAGCGCGCGGGTTTCCCTGAGGCCGAAGCGACGGTCGTCGAGACGCGTGGTCTGGTTTTGTTCGCACAAGGGCGTATCGCCCAGGCGCGCGTGGAACTGCGCGGGAACCTCGAACTGGCGAAGAAGATCGGCAGAGAGCGTCGGCTCGCGCTTGCGCGGCTTCATCTGGCCAAGGTCGAGGAGCCGGATGCGGCGCTGGCGCTGCTCGAAGCCGCCGTGTTCTCGGACGAAGAACCGTTGAACCAGGCCAAGGTCGCGCTGTGGCGGGGCAAGAAACTCCTCGAGGCCGGGGATCTCGTGCGGGCCGCCGAAGTCTTCGACGAGGTGGCTACGGCTGCCGCGGAGCATGACTGGCATCGGGAACGTGCCGAGACGAGTGAGGCGAAGGGCGCCCTCGCGCTGAGGCGTGGCGACATGGCCACCGCGCGGTCGCATCTCGAAGACGCGTTGAACGTGTACGCGCTGCGCGGGTTCACCGAGGAAGCGGTCGACGTCAAGGTCCGGCTGAACGGATTGTCCTGATCTTCGCGGTGTAGACGTGCCCCGCGACGTCGAGTCGTAACTCGGCAGGCGGTTCGGCGTCCGACGCGGCCAGCAGGGAGACGAAGGCATCCGGAACACCGTCGGCCGTCAGCTCCACCACCAGTCCGTTCGCGCTCGCGGCCAGCCACGACGGGCCGTTCGACGGAGTCGCGACCCATTGACAGCCCGGCAATGCACGCAGCATCACCCCGGCCCAGTGCAGCGGATCGGTGCGGCCCGCGCCGATGACGACGTCGGCGAGTCCCAGCAGACCGGCGTCGGCCCCGTCGGCGTGGACGACGAGCTGGGCGTCGTCCCACCGGGGCCGTGGGGTGGCGGGATAGCGGGTCACCGCGGCAGGGGTCTGCCCGGTGTCGATCCGGACCGACAGCGCGGCCGGGGTGACCGCGGGTCGGGTAGGCAGCGGAAGCGTGGGGAAGGTCGCCGGTCGTGGGGTCAGGTTCAGGCCTTGGTAGAGCAGGGCACGCAAAGCGTCCGCGGATTTGCCGGGCAGTGAGGTGGCCAGCTCGGTGATGCCGGCGTACCGGAGCGGGTCGTGGTCGGCGATGGCCTGTTCGATGGAGGTGAGCGGGTCGGCGCCGAGCCGTGGGGCGCGACGGAGCAGGCGAGCGATCGGGGAGTCCGGATCGACGGCGTCTTCGGGGGCTTCCGCGAGCAGGAGCGGGGTGCCGAGGCACGCGGAGTAGAAGGTGACCGAACCATGGTCGCCGATCGTCAGGTCCGCGGCGACGAGCGCGGACTGCCAGAGATCTTCGGTCGGCAGGACGTGCACGCCCGCTTTCCGGCAATCGTCGAGCCAGTTTTCCACCTGCCACGAAGAATGTCCTTGGGCGATGTTCGGATGCAGCGCCATGGCGAGCCGATAGGAATCCAATGGAAGCTGCTCGGCGAGTTTCAGCGGGAGATCGGGATCGCGGCCGAACAAGGATTTGTCGCCCCAGGTGGAGGAAAGGACGATGAGGCGCTGAGCGGGCCGGACGCCGAGCGCCTGCCGGTGGCTTTCCCGCAGGAGGAGACTGGCCTGAAGCCGGTCGAGGCAGGGATCGCCTGCTACGACAGCACGTTCGACCGCCGACGGGCAGGACTGACGCAGCCTTTCGAGCTGCTCGTCATGGGAGAGGATGACGTGCGTGGCGACCGGGACACCGTTGTGCAGCAGCCATGGAGACGACAACCCGAAAACCGGTTTCCGGTTTCCGGTTTCCGGTTTCCGGTTTCCGGTTTCCGGTTTCCAAGAATTTATTGTATCCCATTCCGTGCGGCACAACGGTCAACGGCGCGCGCACTTCGTGCAGGTCGCCGCCCCAGCTCGCGGCGATCGCCCAGTCGAACGTCAGGCGTATCGCGTCGTGCCAGGGCAGCACCGTGACTCCCCGGCCGCGGAGGTATTCCTCGGTCCCCGCGGTGAAAGCGCTCGAACCCGGGCAGGTGAACACGGTCTGGATGCGGTGGTCTCCCGCGTACAGCGCCACGACGTCGAACAGCCGGGTCGCCGCGGTGATGTTGTGCACGATGGCGAGCACGGTGCGTTCGGTGGCCACGGTCCGCCAGCGCGGCGTGAGCGAAGGCGGGGTGGGCACGAAGGGCGATGCTACCCAGTGGAAGCGGGCGAGGTCAGAAGCTCACGTTGCCGTGTATGTCACCCGCCTGCAGCACCTTGCCGCTGACGTTGCCGGAGATCTGGTTGGCCACGCCGCCGGACTCCGCGTGCTGCTGCACGTTGACGCGTTCCCATTCCGCCCGGAGTTCCTCCGCGAACTCCTTGTCGGTGCTTTCGGCGGCCTCGAGCCGCTCGGCCAGCGCCTTGACGGTTTCGGGCTTGTCGGCGTCAGCCGCTTCCAGCGTGGCCACGGCGGCCTTGTCGCCGGAGAACTTCTTCTTCACGAGGTCGAAGAGAGTCGTGGCGGCCTTGGTCGCGAGCGTGGTCGCGACCGCCATCAGGATGGGCTCGGGCATCGGCTCTCCTCGGGCGGCGGTGGTCGACGTGGTCGCTGCACCACCCACGGTAGCCGAAACCCGAGCCCGGCGAGGCCGGTTCAGCCGATGTGGCCGGCAATCCAGTCCGCGATCAGATCGACCCGCGACGTCGTCTCCAGACCCGAGTGCGGGCAGTCGGGCCCGTTGTTCTCGACGGCGACCAGCTGGCCGCCCGCGCCCGAGGGCAGGAAGTACGGTGCGCCCGAGTCGTACGCGCAGGCGCTCGTGGTGTTCGCCGGGCTGACTCCGTGCACGCCGAGCGTGGTGGGCCAGACCTGGCCGACCTCGACGACGCCCTGCTGGAGTTTCGTGGACGGCTTGGGATTCGCGGCGGTCAGGCTGCCCCAGCCCGCGAGGGTGAGGCGTTGCCCGGCTGCCGGCGTCGCGCGGTTCACGGTGAGCGGGGTGATGCCGGTGACGGGCTGGTCGAGCTGGGCCAGTGCGGCGTCGTTGGGGCCGGCCTGGAGGACCTGGACGACTTTGCGGGTCTCGCCCGGTTTCGTCGTCTGGTCGGACGTGCCGAGGGTGACGGTGGTCGGATACGGGACTGCGCCGGCGATGCGGTTGTTGTTCGCGTCGTGAAAGCAGTGCCCGCTGGTGAGAACCCACTTCGGGGCGACGAGCGAGCCCGAGCAGACGCTGTTGTAGGTGCTTCCGCCCGGGTGTGGGACGCCCGTCAATGCCAGCTTCGCGGCGAACGCGTACTGGCCCTGTGGCACGTCGGAGCCGTTCGCCACCGCCGCGGCGGGCGAGGCTGTCGCCAGCCCGGCGGTGGCGCAGCCCAGTGCGAAAACCCCAGCGGAAATAACAGCGCGACAGCGCACTCGATCCCCTTCGCCACGGCATCGGCCCGGTCGGCCGATGATCGGCTTCCGAGGCTATCGACGGCGTGCGGCGCGGGTAAGTTCCTGTTCGGGTGACACTGGGTGATGACTGCTGACTCTCAGCTGACGCCGACGAGGTCGACGACGAAGATCAAGGTCTCGTTCGGCTTGATGACGCCCCCGGCGCCACGTTCGCCGTAAGCCAGCTGCGGCGGGATGACCAGCTTGCGGCGGCCGCCGACCTTCATCCCGGTGACACCCTGGTCCCAGCCGGGGATGACCTGGCCGACGCCGAGCGTGAACTGCAGTGCTTCGCCGCGGTCCCATGACGCGTCGAACTGTTCGCCGGTCGAGTGCGAGACGCCGACGTAGTGCACGTTCACCTTCGAATTGACCGTGGCCTCCTGGCCGTCGCCAACGGTGATGTCCGTGACCTGAAGTTCCGCGGGCGGTGGGCCGTCCGGGCGGTCGATCTGGGGCTTTTCCAACGTCATGGGGGTCACCGTACCTACGCGGTGTGAGCTGCGCCGAACGGAGTACAACGTCCGGCTGAACCCGGGTGAGGAAAACGCGAATCGGCTTCACAATTGTTGTACTCGTCGGTAGCGTGCTCTCCGTCACTCCACGAAGACGGGAGTCCGGGGCATGCGACGAGGCATCCGCACCTTGACCGTATCCGCACTGGTGGGCCTGACCGCGGGCCTGACACAGGTCGCCGCGAGTGCCGAATCCCCGCCCGTCGCCCAGGCATTGCCCGGGAACGATTACTGCGCCGGGCAATGCGGCGACATCCTGCCGCCGGGCCAGAACGGCAACGCCACGCTCGCCGACATCCTCGCGCACAAGGCGTTCGGCACCCGGCCTGCCCACGCCGCCGATCAGCTCGGGAAGTACGCGAACCTCGCGTCCGGGTACAAGGGACTGACCACCGGGGCGATCAACCAGTTCTTCAACGACTCCTCCTTCGGGGTACCCGCCGATCAGGTGGAAAGCGTTGTCAAACCCCGCGAGGACGTCACGATCACGCGGGACAAGGCCACCGGCGTCCCGCACATCCAGGGCACCACGCGCGCGGGCACCGAGTTCGGCGCGGGCTTCGCGGCCGGTCAGGATCGCTTGTGGCTCATGGACATCATGCGCCGGGTCGGTCGTGGCCAGCTGACCTCTTACGCGGGTGGCGCGCCCGCGAACCGTCAGCTGGAGCAGGGCTTCTTCTCCGGGGCGCCCTACACCGAGGCCGAACTGCAGCAGCAGATCGACCGGGTCGCCGGCTCCGGCCCGCGCGGCAAGCAGGGTCTCGCCGACGCGCAGGCGTACATCGACGGGATCAACAAGTACATCAACGATTCCTACAACGGCCGCTACTTCCCCGGTGAGTACGTGCTGACCGGGCACGTCGACGCGATCACGAACGCCGGGAAGATCGAGCCGTTCAAGCTGACCGACATGGTGGTGCTCGCCGCGCTCGTCGGCGCCCAGTTCGGCGGCGGGGGCGGTGGCGAGGTGCAGAACGCCATCGCGAAGCTCGCGCTGCAGGAGAAGTACGGACTCGAACAGGGCGAGAAGGTCTGGAAGAGCCTGCGCGCCGAGGACGACCCCGAGGCCGTCAAGACACTGCACGACGGCCAGACCTTCCCGTACGCCAACACCCCGGCGAACCCGCAGGGCGCGGCGATACCGGACAAGGGCTCGGTGACGGGGCAGCAGCTCGTGTTCGATCCGACCGGCTCGGCGGCCAACGCGAACGCGGCGAAGGTCGCGGTTCCGGCGCCCCAGGACCAGGAGTCCGCGCGCGGCATCTTCGACAACGGCGTCCTCCCGGGCACCATGCTCAGCGAGAAGCACGGGATGTCGAACGCGCTCGTCGTGTCCGGCGCGAAGACCGCGAGCGGGCACCCGGTGGCCGTGTTCGGCCCGCAGACCGGGTACTTCGCCCCGCAGCTGCTGATGCTCGAAGAACTGCAGGGTCCCGGCATCAGTTCGCGCGGCGCGTCGTTCGCCGGGATCAGCATGTACGTGCTGCTCGGCCGCGGGCAGGACTACTCGTGGAGCGCCACGACGTCGGCGCAGGACATCATCGACACCTACGCGCTGGAGCTGTGCGAGCCGAGCGGCAAGACGCCGACGAAGGACTCGAACTACTACCGCTACCAGGGCCAGTGCCTCCCGATGAACACCGTGGAGCGCAAGAACTCCTGGTCCCCGACGGTCGCTGACGGCACCCCGGCCGGTTCGTACACCCTGCGCAGTTACCGCACGAAATACGGGCCGGTGACACATCGCGCGACGATCGGCGGCAAGCCCGTCGCCTACGCCTCGCTGCGCTCGACGTTCGACCACGAGATCGACTCGCTCATCGGCTTCCAGGAGTTCAACGACCCGGACTTCATCCACTCCGCGCAGGACTTCCAGCGCGCCGCGAACGACGTCGGGTTCACCTTCAACTGGTTCTACGCCGACTCGAAGGACACCGCGTACTTCAACTCGGGCTCGAACCCCGTCCGTAAGTCCACAGTGGACCCGGCGATGCCGGTATGGGGCGACAAGGGCTACGACTGGCAGGGCTGGAACCCGAACGGCAACCTCGCCGACTACACGCCCGCGTCGCAGCATCCGCAGGCGGTCGATCAGGACTACTTCATCAGCTGGAACAACGCGCAGGCCAAGGGCTACGCCGCCGCCGGTGCGGACAAGTCGGCGGTGCACCGCGGCGATCTGCTCGACGCGCGGGTCAAGAAGCTGATCTCCAGTGGTACCAAGGTCACCCGGGTGAACCTGACACAGGCGATGGCGGAAGCCGCGCTCGCCGACCTCCGCGCGGAGAAGGTACTGCCGTTGCTGCTGCAGGTGCTCGACAAGAGCCCGGTGACCGGCCCCGCGGCCGACGCCGAGGCGAAGTTGAAGGCGTGGCTCGCGAAGGGCGGGCTGCGGTCGGAAACCACACCGGGCAGCAAGACCTACGCCGACGCCGACGCGATCCGGATCATGGACGCCTGGTGGCCGCTGCTGGTCATGGGCGAGTTCAAACCGAGCATGGGCGACGCGTTCAAGCCGATGACCGACGTCCTCAAGATCAACGAGAGCCCGTCCGGATTCCAGAACGAGGAGCCGGGCAAGCACGTCGGCCAGCCGCATCAGGGTTCCTCGTACCAGTCGGGCTGGTGGGGCTACGTCAGCAAGGACATCCGGGCGGTGCTCGGCCAGCCGGTCGCGGGCCCGCTGGGCGCGAAGTTCTGCGGTGGCGGTGACCTCACCGCGTGCCGCCAGGTGCTGGTCGACTCGCTGGCCCAGGCCGCCGCGCAGCCCGCGACGACCGTCTACCCCGGTGACGGCGACTGCAAGGCAGGCGACCAGTGGTGCGCCGACTCGATCATCCAGCGCCCGCTCGGCGGCATCACACACGACAAGATCAGCACCCAGAACCGGCCCACCTTCCAGCAGGTCGTCGAGTACCCGGCACACCGGGGCGACAACGTCGCGAACCTCGCCGCCCGCAAACCGGTCGACGCCACGAGCCATGAAACCGGGTTCTACAACTCGCCGCCGGACAACGCTGTCGACGGAAACCCGTCGACGCGCTGGGCGAGCGACTGGAACGACAACCAGTCGATCACCGTCGATCTCGGTTCGAAGCAGCAGGTGGCGCGGGTGATCCTGCGCTGGGAGGCCGCCTACGGCAAGGCCTACAAGGTCCAGCTGTCCGACGACGGCGTCTCCTGGCGCGACGCCGTGTCGGTGACCGAAGGGAAGGGCGGGGTGGACAACCTCGCGTTCGGCGCGTCGAATGCGAGGTACGTCCGGATGAGCGGCGTCCAGCGCGGCACGAAGTACGGCTACTCGCTGTACGAGTTCGAGGTCTACGCACATTAAGAGACTGGGGAGAAACAACGATGTTTCGCACAAGACTGGCCGCTGTCGCGCTGGCGGCGGTCGCCACGGCCGCGGTGCCCGGGATGGCCTCGGCCGCGCCCGCTTCCTA
Source organism: Amycolatopsis sp. NPDC059021 (assembly GCF_042739895.1). Classification (NCBI taxonomy): domain Bacteria; kingdom Bacillati; phylum Actinomycetota; class Actinomycetes; order Pseudonocardiales; family Pseudonocardiaceae; genus Amycolatopsis; species Amycolatopsis sp. NPDC059021. The sequence goes on along the minus strand of NZ_JBHYIQ010000072.1, from coordinate 3,773 downwards.
CAAGCACTACGTGTCGATGGGTGACTCCTACACCGCCGGGCCGCTCATCCCGTGGCAGCGACTCGATCCGCTGACCTGCTTCCGCTCGACGAACAACTACCCGTCGTGGCTGGCGGCCAACCTGAAGATCGCCGACCACACCGACGTCAGCTGCAGCGGTGCGGACACCACGCACATGACGAAGCCGCAGAGCATTCCACTGTGGACGGCCGCGCCGCAGTTCGACGCGCTGAAGCCGGACACCGACCTCGTGTCGGTCGGCATCGGAGGCAACGACTTCGGCGTGTTCGGCACGCTCGTCGGCGACTGCCCGAAGCTGACCGCGTCGGATCCGACCGGCACGCCGTGCCGCGACAAGTACACGGTCAACGGCGTCGACACGATCAAGGCCAAGCTGGTCGGCACCCAGGCGCGGATCACCGAGGTGCTCCGCGGCATCCATCAGCGCTCGCCGAAGGCGAAGGTGCTGCTCGTCGGCTACCCGCGGATCGCGCCAGCATTCGGCTACTGCCCGGACATCCTGCCCTTCGCCGACGGTGACGGGCACTGGCTCGACAGCGTCGAACAGGCCTTGAACCAGGCGCTCGCGAACGCGGCGAGGAAGGACGGCCGGACAACGTACGTCGACACGTACGGCCCGTCGCTCGGCCACGATGCCTGCGCGACCGGTGGCGCGGCGTGGATCCAGGGCAAGGATCTGAACCTCTTCGCCGCGGCGCCGTATCACCCGAACAAGGCGGGCGAGATCGGCGTCGCGAGCATCATCAAGAACAAGCTCACCGGCCGGTCCGTGCTGGACAAGGCACCTTCGACGGCGAGTGTTCCGGTAGCGGATCCGAAGGTGACCGGCGAGCTTGTGACGAAATCGGGCGTGCTCACGCACTGAGGCGCGGATACCGTGACCGGCATGGAGAACTGGTCACCCCGCACCCTGGCGATCGCGGCCGGACGGCCGGACGGGCCCGGCGAACCGCTGAACACGCCGCTCGTGCCCGCGAGTTCGTTCGGCGCGGGCGGCGAGTTCACCTACGCCCGCTCCGAAGGCACGCCGACCTGGGTGGCGTTCGAGGAGGCCATCGGCGCGCTCGAAGGCGGGCACGCGACGGCATTCGCCTCGGGCGTCGCGACGCTCTCGGCGGTGCTGGACCTGCTGCCGGTCGGCGCGCGCGTCGCAGTGCCGACGTTCAGCTACGCGGTGACTCGTGGGGTGCTCGCGCACGCGCAGCGGCTCGGGCGGTTGACCGTCACCGAGCTGGCGCCGACCGACACCGCGGCCTGGGTCGCTGAAGCGGCACAGGCGGATCTGCTGTGGCTGGAGTCGCCGACCAACCCGACGCTGGACGTCATGGAGATCGCCACCATCGCCGCGGCCGCGCGCGGGCGGGTCGTCGTGGACAACACGTTCGCGACGCCGCTCGCGCAACAGCCGCTGACCATGGGAGCGGACATCGTCGTGCACAGTGCGACGAAGCTGATCGGCGGGCACAGCGATCTGCTGCTCGGCGTCACCGTCGCGGCGGACGAGGGCCTCGCGCTCGAACTGAGGGACGCGCGGACCAGGGTCGGCTCGACGCCGGGCACGCTCGAAGCGTGGCTGGCGCTGCGCGGGCTGCGGACGATGCCGGTGCGGCTGCGGGAGCAGTCGGCCACCGCGGCGCTGCTCGCCGAGCGGCTCGCCGGGCATCCCGCGGTGACTCGCGTGCGCTATCCGGGCAGCGGCATGATGCTCGCCTTCGAGCTGCCGGACGCCGCTGCCGCCGACAAGGTGTGCGCGTCGGTGCGGCTCATCCGCTCGGCGACGAGCCTGGGCGGAGTGGAGAGCCTCGTCGAGCGGCGGGCGTGGCTCGCCGGCGAGGAACGCGTGCCGCCGGGGCTGATCCGGTTCAGCGTCGGGCTGGAAGACCCCGAGGATCTGTGGACGGACCTCACCGCCGCGCTCGATGCGTGAACCGTCCGTGTGGTGAGTAAGTAACCAAAAATGGCGGAGAAGTGTTTCCCTGGCTTTCCGGGAAACCTTGAGCGCCGGTTCGGGGAAAGGAATCTGCCGAGCCGGGGTGTTCGGACGGCGGAAACCGCAGATTTCGTGGGCTATCGTTCCGGTCGGGAAAGTGTTACCGTCGAGCTGCGCGGCGACGAGTTTCTCCTTCGAGACTGAGCGCGTGGGCGTTCACATCGCCCGGTCGGCTGTGTTCGTTACCGGTTTGACCAGTGTCTTTTATCACCCATTTAACGTTTAGTTTTCTTGGCGATTGTGCGGCAGGATCGCGCTATCACCCGATCGAGTGAGGTCGTGGGTGTTCGCCCGGTGGGGGTCACCGCGCGTTCTGAATGATTCTTTGGAGCTCATCTTGAAGAAGACGCTGGGTCGTCTCGCGGGCGCGGTGCTCGCGGCCGCCCTCATCACCGCGGCCGTTTCGCCCGCGGCCCTCGCGGATGACACCGCGCCCACCAACGCCGCGTCGGTGCCGACCACCACCGAGGCACCTTCGACGACGCCGACCGTGCCGACTTCGGAGAATCCCACCACCGAGCCGACCAAGCCCACGGAGCCGACGAAGCCGACCGAGCCCACCAAGCCGACCGAGCCGACGAACACGAACACCACGAAGCCGACTCAGCCCACGAAGCCGACCAGCTCGCAGCCCGAGCTGCCGGGTGAGGGTGCTTACGAGGACGACGTGGCGTACGGCATCGACCTGGAGGGCAATGCGGGCGTCCTGCTCATCGCGTGTGCCGCCGGTCAGCCGACCGAGGTGTACTCGCCCGAGTTCGACCTGATCGAGGGGCCGAACCAGTCCGAAGAGGACGGTCGGTACTGGACCTGGCTCGTGCAGCGGCACGAGGGCGTCAGCTTCGACACCGGCAGTGTGAAGCTGCACTGGAAGTGCGGTGGCAGCAAGCCGGTCGACAACCCGGTCAAGCCCGGTGGCGGCGCCGGCGCCGGTGCGCCCGGCAATGCCGGCAAGAGCGGCAACTCGCAGGTCAAGTACGCGCCCAAGGGCGGCGTCGAGACCGGCTTCGGTGGCACGGCCGCGGCCTGATCGATGGTGAAGAAGTTCGGACAGGGCGGCCGCGCGGTCGTGGCCGCCCTGGCCCTTTCCCTGACACTGGCGGGCTGCGGGTCCTCGGATCCGGCCCCGGCCGCGCCGCAGTCGGCGCCGCCGTCCGCCGTACCGGTGACCAAGCCGTTCGACGGTCTTCGGCCGACCTCGGTCAAGATCCCGAAGATCGGCGCGGAGTCCTCGCTGATTTCCGTGCTGCCGAACAAGGACGGCAAGATCGCCGTCCCGTCGGTGAAGACGCCGATGCAGGCCGCGTGGTACCGGCTGTCGCCGGTGCCGGGCGAGACCGGCCCCGCGATCGTGCTGGGTCACGTGGACGGCAACAAGCAGCCCGGCATCTTCTTCAAGCTCAAGGACGTCGCCGCCGGTGACGAGGTGTTCGTCGACCGCAGTGACGGCAAGAAGCTGAAGTTCGTGGTGGACCGCAAGGACGAGGTCCCGAAGGACCAGTTCCCGAACGACGCGGTCTACGGCAACACCGACAAACCGCAGCTGCGGCTCATCACCTGCGGTGGTGCCTTCGACCAGGCCGAGCACAGCTACAAGAACAACGTCATCGTCTACGCCCACCTGGCGGCGTGATTCGCTGTCTCTGAGCGTGAGTCAGTGGTCCGTGGGGGCCTCCTCCAGCCACACAGATTCCCACCGGGTGGCCCCCACGGACAGTCAGTACGCGCTGGTCAGCCGACCCCCGCCGCGGGATAGGGGAAG
>NZ_JBHYIQ010000071.1:22694-54819 GCF_042739895.1 Amycolatopsis sp. NPDC059021 | reverse complement strand
TCCTTGAGGGACTCAGGGTCCCTCAAGGAGGCCCCCACGGACCGCTAAGACCTACCTGCCGGTGCGGCGGGAACCGGCGCGGGTGCCCGCCGAGAACGCGGCGGCGCCGCCCCGGCGCGCGCCGCCGGACGAGGCCGCCCTGCTACGCGACGCCGCACCACCGCGGCCCTCGGCCTGACGCTGCAAACCCTGACGCTGCGAACCCTGCCGCTGGGCACCGCGCTCAGCACCCTGCCGCTGCGAACCCTGCCGCGCCGAGCCGCCCTGCGACTGCCCGCGACCACGGCCCTGGCCGCCCGAGCGACCCTGACCGCCCGAACGCCCCTGTTGCTCCTCCCGCCGAGCCTGCCCCGCCGCTCGCGAACGCTGCCCGCCGCGATTGCCCTCGGACCGGCGGCTCGCCGGCTTCGCGGCGCCGGAGGCCGACACCTTCTTCGGCCGGTTGTCGACCACCGGACGCACCTGCTTGACCAGCGTCCGCTCGCCGGGCGCCAGCTCGGCCAGCAGCGGGTGACCGGGGCCGAGTTGCGTGGTGGTCGGCTTGATCCCGGCCTTGCGGGCCAGGTCGCGGACGTCGCGGACCTGCTCGTCGGTCATCAGCGTGATCACGGTGCCGGACGCGCCCGCCCGCGCCGTTCGGCCCGAGCGGTGCAGGTATGCCTTGTGCTCGACCGGCGGATCCGCGTGGATAACCAGCGTGACGTCGTCGACGTGGATGCCGCGGGCCGCGATGTCGGTGGCCACCAGCGTCTTCGCCGACCCGGAGGAGAACGCTTCCAGATTGCGCGTCCGCGCGTTCTGCCCGAGGTTGCCGTGCAGCTCGACGGCCGGGACCCCGGACGCGTTGAGCTTGCGGGTCAGCGCCTTCGCACGGTGCTTGGTCCGGGTGAACACCAGCGTCCGGCCCGGCGCGGCGGTCAGGTCGACGAGCACCGGCAGCCGGTGCGTCTCCTCGACGTGCAGCACGTGGTGGGTCATGGTCGAAACCGGCGACTGCGCCGAGTCGACGCTGTGCAGCACCGGGTCGTCCATGAACTTCTTGACCAGCACGTCGACGCCGGCGTCCAGCGTCGCCGAGAACAGCAGCCGCTGCCCGCGCTCCGGCGTCGCGGCCATGATGCGCCGGACCTCGGGCAGGAATCCGAGGTCGGCCATGTGGTCGGCCTCGTCGAGCACGGTGATCTCGACGTCGTCGAGCTTGGCGACGCCCGACCGCATGTGGTCGGCGAGCCTGCCGGGGCAGGCGACGACGATGTCGACGCCATCGCGCAGCTTCGAGATCTGCGGGTTCGCGCTGACGCCGCCGAAGACGGTCATCGTGCGCAGGCCCAGCGCCTTGCCGAGCGGGAGGATCGACGCCTCGATCTGCGTCACCAGCTCACGGGTGGGCGCGAGGATCAGCGCGCGCGGACGTCCCGGGCGGCGTTTGGCGGGGTTGGCGGCGAGCCGGGCGAGGACCGGCAGCACGAAGCCGTAGGTCTTGCCGGAGCCGGTGCGGCCGCGGCCGAGCACGTCGCGCCCGGCGAGCGCGTGCGGCAGGGTGGCGGCCTGGATCGGGAACGGGGTGGTGATGCCCTGCTCGGCCAGCGCGCGCACCAGCGAGGCAGGCAGGCCGAGTTCGGCGAAAGTCGGTACGTTCATCGTGGGTACGGGCGCGCGGCGCCCTGTTTCTCCGTTTGCTGAGAAGGGTTGTCCTGCCCGGCGCAGACCCCGTGGTCGCGGCGCGTGGTCACTGAACAACGTGTAGACGCGGTCCGAGGCAGAACTGAGCGGACCGCGTGATCAGTATATCGGGTGAGGGTGGCGCCCAGCACGTGAGATTGCCCGCACCGGTCCCGCTTGCTAAGTTACCGCTTAGTAACGTCACACACTTCGGGAGCGTGGATGAGCACGGCGCAGTTGCTGAACCCGGGTACCTACGACCCGAAGCACTTCGACGCGGAAACGCGCCGCCTGCTGCGTGCCACCATCGATTGGTTCGAGCAGCGCGGCAAGCGCAAGCTCGCCGAGGACTACCACGCGCGGACGTTCTACGCCGACTTCCTGGAGTTCGCCGGGAAGGAGGGTCTCTTTTCGACGTTCCTGACGCCTGCCGCGAACGCCGACGGGAACCCGGACAAGCGGTGGGACACCAGCCGCGTCGCCGCGCTGTCGGAAATTCTCGGCTTCTACGGGCTGAACTACTGGTACCCGTGGCAGGTCACGATCCTCGGCCTCGGCCCGGTGTGGCAGAGCTCGAACGAGGCCGCCCGCAAGCGCGCCGCCGACGCGCTGGCCGCCGGCGGTGTCGGTGCGTTCGGACTGTCCGAAAAGGACCATGGCGCGGACATCTACTCCTCCGACATGGTGCTCACGCCGGACGGTGACGGCGGCTACCGCGCCACCGGCTCGAAGTACTACATCGGCAACGGGAACTGCGCGCAGACCGTGTCGGTCTTCGGCCGCATCGAGGGTATCGAAGGCCCCGAGCAGTACGTGTTCTTCTACGCCGACTCGAACCACCCGAACTACCACGTGGTCAAGAACGTGGTGCCGTCGCAGATGTACGTCGCCGAATTCCGGCTCGAGGACTACCCGGTGCGCGCCGAGGACATCCTGCACGTCGGCGCGGAGGCGTTCAGCGCGGCGCTGAACACGGTCAACATCGGCAAGTTCAACCTGTGCTTCGGCGGCATCGGGATGTCGACGCACTCGCTGTACGAGGCGATCACGCACGCGCACAACCGCGTCCTCTACGGCAAGCCGGTGACCGATTTCCCGCACGTGCGCAGGGAATTCGTCGAGGCGTACGCGCGGCTGACCGCGATGAAGCTGTTCTCCGACCGCGCCGTGGACTACTTCCGCTCGGCCAACCCGGACGACCGCCGCTACCTGCTGTTCAACCCGATCACCAAGATGAAGGTGACCACCGAGGCACAGCGCGTCATCGGCCTGGTCGCGGATGTGGTGGCGGCCAAGGGTTTCGAGGCCGACACCTACCTCGCGATGGCGAAGAACGACATCGACGGCCTGCCCAAGCTGGAGGGCACCGTCGCGGTGAACCTCGCGCTCATCGCGAAGTTCATGCCCGCCTACCTCTTCGCCCCGCAGGACTACGCGCCGGTGCCCACCCGCACCGACGCCGCGGACGACGAGTTCCTCTTCCGCCAGGGCCCCGCGCGCGGCCTGTCGAAGGTCCGCTTCCACAACTGGCGCGAGGCGTACGAAAAGTTCTCCACCGTCCCGAACGTCGTGCTCTTCACCGAGCAGGCCGGTTACCTGGTGAAGCTGCTGACCGAGGCCACCCCGGACGAGACGCAGCAGGCGGATCTCGACTTCGGCCTCGCGCTGACCGAGCTGTTCACGCTGATCGTCTACGGCCAGCTGATCCTCGAACAGGCCGAGATCACCGGGCTGGAAACCGACGTCATCGACCAGATCTTCGCCGTGCTGGTGCAGGACTTCAGCGTCGCCGCGGTCGACCTCAACGGCAAGGCGAGTTCGACCGAGGCACAGCAGGCTCTGGCGCTGGCGTCGGTCCGCAAGCCGGTCGTGGACGCCGAGCGCTTCGACCGCGTGTGGACCCAGGTCCGCGGCCTCTCCGGCGCCTACGCCATGAATCCGTAATCCCTCAGGGGAATCCCCGAGTGCGGCTCATCCCGCAGGCTGATGACGTCGCGTACCGCGGTACCCCATGATCGCCCGTAATCGGGGAGATCGGGGAGACGCATGCGACGGCTGTGGGCACTGGTACTGACCGCGACGACGGGGGCGGCGCTGGCCGTCGCCCCCGCCACCGCGGAGGCCACCGAGACCGGGATCGCCTGGCGGAACTGCGGGGACTACGGGGCCGAATGCGCGTCGCTGCGCGTGCCGCTGGACTGGGCGAATCCCGGCGGGCCACGGATCACGCTGGCGCTGAGCCGCCTCAAGGCCGCCGACCCCGCGCGCCGGGCCGGGACGTTGTTCGTCAACCCCGGCGGGCCGGGCGGCGCCGCGGTGCCGCTGGTCCGCGACGCGCCGGCCGAGTTCTTCCCGCAGGAGTTGCGGGACCGGTTCGACATCGTCGGCATGGACCCGCGCGGTGTCGGCGAGAGCGTGCCCGCGATCGCCTGCGAGAAGCCGACGCTGAACCCGAAGATCAGCCAGTTTCCGCGTAACCGCGCCGAATACGACCGGCTGGTCGCCTACAACCGCGATGTCGGCGAAGGGTGCCGGCGAGCGACCGGCCCGTTGATCGACCACGTGGACACGATCAGCACCGCCAGGGACGTCGAGGCGGTTCGGATCGCGCTCGGCGTCGACAAGGTCACCTGGCTCGGCCTGTCCTACGGCACTCTGCTCGGCGCCACCTACGCGCAGCTCTACCCGGCGCGCGTACGCGCCGCGGTGCTCGACGGCGCTGTCGACCACACCATCGGCTCGCGTCGGATGGCTGCCGACGAGGCCCGCGTCACCGACGACGTCTTCGGGAAGTTCGCCGCCTGGTGCGACGCCGAGAAGAGTTGCGCGATGCACGGCAGAAACGTCATCGCCGAATACCGCGCGCTGCTCGAAAGGGCCGCCGAAAAGCCGATTCCTTCAAGGGAATTCCCGGACGGCGCGACCGCGGACCAGATCGGCTACGGCACCTACTCGGCGCTCACCGAGGTGCCGGGGCGGTGGAAGGAACTGGCGGAAGCGATCAGCGGTGCCGTCGCGCCCGATCCCGACGCGGGGATTTTCGCCCGGGTGAAAGGAAACGACGCCGCCTACCGGGTCATCGCCTGCCACGACTTCCCCTCGGACGTCCGCGGCTTCGCGGATTTCGCCGCGCGGGAAAGGGAAGCGCGCCGGATCGCCCCAGTGACCGGAGGTTACGTCGAAGGCTGGGACGTCCAGGCGGGCTGCCTCGGCTGGCCCGTCCGGCCCGCGAACCCGTGGGGCCCGACGCCGGTGCGCGGCACGCCGCCGATTCTCGTCGTCGGCGGTGAACACGATCCGGCGACGCCGCACCCGTGGGCTGTCGGCCTCGCGAGCCAGATCGCCGGGGCGAAACTGCTGACCTGGAACGGTATCGGCCACACCGGCTACTTCAACGACGAAGCCGTCCAGCGCCGCGAGATCGCGTATCTGGTGGGTTCGTGACCTTGTAGGTGACTGCCTGAACGCTGTCCGTCGTGGTATAACGGCTCGATCGACGTACAGCGGGGAGGCTGTGATGAGCGACGAAGAGGAAATCCCGGTCCCGATCGATCCCAGGGCGCCGGCGCCCGGGAAAGTGCCCGAGAAAACCGAGGCCGACCGCCGCGATGTGCCGCCCCCTGGGTCCTACGTGCCGTTCGAGACCCAGGTGAAGGCCGTGGCCCGGCCGCCGTCCCGGCCCGCGCAGCCGCCCAAGCCGCCGGAACCACCAGAGCCGAAGTAGTCCGTGGTCCCGTCGACCACCGCCGCGGTTGTCGTCTTCCTGCTGATGGTGGCGCCGGGTATCGCGTTCGAACTGCTCTGGCAGACGACCCGGCTGCGCCGTGAAGAGAGCACCTTCGTCGAGATCAGCCGGGTGTTGTTCACCGGTGTGGTGTTCAGCGGGGTGGCGGTCACGCTCGTGGCCGTGCTCGGTGCGGTCGTCCCCGGCGCGGCGGCGGACCTTCCGGCACTGCTGCGCGACACCGCGAAGTACGTGGCGGCGAACCCGGTCCTGACCCTCATATCGCTGGTTGCCGTGGTGCTGCTCGCCTTGTGCTTCGCGGTCGCCACGCACGATCTCCTGACCCCGGACGCCGCTCGCCGAATTTTGCAGGAAACGGCGTGGCACAACGTGTTCGACCGGCTTGCGGTGCCGGGCGTCCGGGTGTTTCTCAGCGTGCAGCTCAAGGACGGGACCACGATCACCGGCTACTCGGCGGGTTACTCGACGGAGTCCGATCCGGCCAAACGCGATCTGGTGCTCACCGCGCCGTTGTCGATCCGGCAGCCGGAGGCGGAGGAAGCGGAAGCCCTGGAGGAGGACTGGCAGACGCTCGTGCTGCCCGGCGCCGAAATCCGCACGATCGCCGCAGCCTACGTCGGTTCACCCGAGCCCGTCCGCGCGGCCGGCCCGGCTCGCCGCTTCGCGGGCTTCCTGATGCGCCATGCCTGGCAGACTGCGTCGTGCACAGCGCTGCTGATCCTCGTGGCGCTGCTGGTTTCCGGGCTCGTCAGGCGTTGACCGGCTGAGCGGCCCCGACACCGGGGTGGGGGAGCGGCCGGGGCGCGTGTTCCGGCCAGTGCTCGAAGTGCCACCACTCGTTGTCGTAGGTGCGGTAGAGGTCGTAGCGCGCACCGTGTTCTTCGAGCCACAGAGCGCCTTCGCGCGGGCGAACGTCCAGCGCGACGCCCTTGACGTGGCTGGATTCCGAGGGCGGCAGCACGAGTGTGCGCGCCGAGGCCGACGAGCCGGAGCGGCGCACCTCCTCGTCGAAAAGTTGTTGCTGCGTCTGGTGATCACGGTAGCCCGAGGTGAGGCCGAGAAGCTGGCCGTGGCCCCAGAGCGCCTCGGTGCGTGCCGCGATGAAGGCGGCCTTGGCGTCGTCGGCGAGTCCACCGAGGTCCTCGGCGGGGAAACGCAGGCGGAGTGCCCACTGGCAGGCCAGCTCGCGGGCGCACCCGGGACGTCCGGCGAACGCGATCGGCAGCAGGAACGCCGCCAGCACAAGGGTTATCACGGCGAAGGCCCGGTCGCGAGCCGGACGCGGAGTGGTGCGCTGCTCGCTCACGGTGCCCACCACCTGCGCCGCTCGAAGCGCGCGAATCGTCTCACCTGTGCTTGTGCAGTCTCCGCCACCGCAATACCCTTTCCCCGACGGCCCGGAAGCCCGTGCCTGATCGCATCGTCAGCAGCGGGCGGCACGGCCCACAAGCGATTCGGCCGAATCGGTCGTCAGGGAAGCCCGAACGGGCAAGGCGGGAAAGCGAAAAGCAACCTGGCCAGGTGCTACGCGTCTGCGGTGTTAGTGCTACTCCTTCGGGGCGAGAAGCTGGGAGAACAGCTCGGACGCGTCGACCCAGACGCAGTGCCTGCGGATGAGCCCGCCGGAAAACTCGCACAGGTGCATCAGCCGGTACTCCACTGTCCGCCCGCCGCCCTCGACGCCGAAGATGGTTCCGATGGCCGTCGCGGTCATGAGGCTTTCGGTCACGAGCAGGTTCTCGCCATACGCGCGCCGGAGGACGGTCAGGGAGTTTTCGCCGAACTCGTCGAACGCGTCTTCGTAGCGCCGCCGGATCGACTCGTGGCCACGTCTTCGCCCGTAGATGTCCCCGACGACCTCGTACTCGGCGTCCTCGGCGAACAGCGCGAGCAGGCCATCGACATCCTGGGCGCGGTGCGCGCGGACGAAGGCGTCGAACACCGCGTCCATCTCGTCGGGCGTCATGGTTTGAGGAGGTGCGATCCCTTGGCGATGACGTCCCGGACCGCGGTGGCCGTGGCCTCCGCGCCGAGACCGGTGGAGTCGACGGCGTGGTGCTCCAGCTCGCCGAGGTCGGCGAACTGCCGGTGCATCGCGCGGACGGGCTCCGGATCGGTCAGCTCGTCGGTGCCCCGGCCGCTGGCGCGGTGCACGGTGGTGGCCTCGTCCGGCCGCAGGACGACGTAGTGCAGTGGGACGCCGTGCTGTTCGGCGGCGGCGCGGAACGGGTCGAGGAACCAGGGCCCGACGACGCCGTCGCAGAACACCTCGTACCCGCCCCGCGCGTACCCGGCCGCGGCCTGCGCGAGGACGTCGGTGACGACCTCGTTCTGCTGCTGGGCTTCGGGCAGGTAGGGGAGGATCGCGCCGTTGCGGATGTAGGCGTAGAAGTCGTCCGTGTGCAGGTGGACGCTGGGGGAGACGGCGTCGGCGAGAAGACGGGCGATGGTGCTCTTACCGGCGCCGGGCGGTCCGGTGAGGATGATGACTTGGCTCAACGCTGCGCTTTCAGGAACGCGGACCACGCGGCGGCCGGGACGGTCAGCGTCCCGCCTTGGCGATCCTTGGTGTCACGGACTCCGACAATGCCCGGTGATACGGCCACCTCGACACACTCTGTCTGCGTGCCGCTGTGGCTGGACTTGGCCCATCCCACCTCGACGCAGTTGGTCTGTGAGCCGCTGTGACTGGACTTGAACCATGCCACCTCGACGCATTCACCTTGCGAGCCGCTGTAGCTGGACTTGTGCCACCGAGCGTCAACGAGGCTCATCGTGTTTCACCCTTTGCCGTAGTCCGCTGCAACCGAGGCGAGGAACTTCACCGAATCGGCTGGTCCCAGCGCTGTCTGGATCAGCGTATCGGTTGCCTCGTGAAACGGGTCCACCTCCTCGGGCTCGTCCAAGAAGAGCGAGGACCGCTTGTGTTCCAGGTAAACGATGGTGCGGTCCTTGGCGAACTCCAGCACCACATACGTCCCGTCGACCCCGGTGTGCGAACCCAGGGAAAACGGGACCACCCGCACGTCCACGTGTGGCTTCGCCGTGGCCACATCGATGATGTGCTGCAACTGCGCGATCATGACCGCGCGATCGCCGACGGGCCTGCGCAGCGCTGCTTCGTCGATGATCGCCAAGTAAGTCGGGGGCCGTGCTTTGGAAAGCACGGCCTGTCGTCCTAGGCGGGTCGCGACCATCGCCTCGCGCTCCGTGCCGACCACGCCGGTGGCCGCCATGATCGCGCGGCAATACTCGGCGGTCTGAAGCAAACCAGGAATGCGCAGCATGGCGACGTGAACGATCCGTGTCGCGTCGGCTTCGAAGCGGATGAGGGCCGGAAGTTGTTCGGGCAGGGGGGTTCCGCTCGTCTCCCACCAGCCCGGCAGATGCTGTTCCCGCGACATGGCCATGAGGCGTTCGCGCTCGGGGCCGATCACTCCGTAGACCACGCACAGCGCGGCCACGTGCTCCGGCTCGATCTCCTTGCCGCCGTTCTCCAGCCGGTTCAAGGTCGCGGCCGACATGCCGAGCTTCTTCGCCGCGTCCCGCGTGTTCAGTCCCGCGGCGGCTCGCAGCGCCGCCAGATCGTGGGCCAGGCTGCGCATCCGGGCGGAACCGTGTTTCCTTGTCATGGCACCCGATCTCACCAGCGATGATGCGCTCCGCGCTATCACACGATCGGATGCCCTGTTTCATGTACTGAGACGCGTCACCCGATGGCAGGGTGATGAACCATGACACCTGAGGAAGACCGCTCCATCGCCCGGGAAGCCGCGCGGACCCCGCTCACGGTACGCCTGACCCGCGATCAGGCGGGCGCCATGATGCGTACCTGGGCGCGCGACAACCCGCCGAAGCGCTTCGCGGTGTGCTCGTTCGCCGAGGACGAGCGCGGCCACGACTGCGCCCTCATCGCGTGGGGCCTCGAATTCGACGATCACCTGATGGCCCAGTCCGTTGACAGCCGGATACACGGTACGTTCAGTTCACCCGATTCCCTGCTCGCCGTCCTCGGCGACCAGTCCACCCTCGAACTGGTCCGGCTCGACACCGGAAGTTGATGCCGTCCGCGCCGCCCGACTGCTAGTTTCGGCCGTCGACGCGTGGGCCGGGGTGTGAGGGGAGCCTGGATGAAGGACTGGATACCGCTCCTGCAGAGCCTGATCTGGCCGATCTTCATCGCGCTGCTGGTGTTCGCCTTCCGCTCCGCGATCCGGACGCTCCTCAAGTCGGTCAACGAGCGTGTCGCGAAGGGTGATCATCTCGAGGTCGGTCCGGGCGGGGTGAAGCTCAGGGCGGAGTCTCCGGCGGCACCCTCCGGAGAGGAACCGCAGCCAGGCGCGCAACCGGCGCTGGACGGGGAGGAGCCCGTGAAGTCTCAGCCGCACATCGACGTCGAGCCGCTGTCCCGGTTCCATCTGGTCCACACGGCGCATCGCGACACGTCCCTGGACAGGGGCGACTACCGGTACTTCCGCATTCGCGTTTTCCTCGAAGGCGAGGAGGACAGCGATCTCGACCGTGTCACCAAGGTCGTCTATTACCTGCATCCGACCTTCTACGACCCGATCCGGACCGTCACGGACCGGGCGACGAAGTTCGAACTCACGACGGCGGCCTGGGGCATGTTCGCCCTCCGCGCCGACGTCCACCTGGACGGCCAGCCCACCCCGCTGCACCTGGAGCGCTACCTCAACTTCTGACCGGCGTGCGAAGGTCTCTGAAGGCCACCATGAGGGACTTTAACGCCCTCAAGGTGGCCTTCAGAGACTTGAGACCTACTTCTTGTAGCCCGCGCGGCGGAGGGCGTCGGCCATGGCGCCGCCCCCGCCGAAGTCGCCGCCGCGGCCACCACCACGGCCGCCCTGCTGGCCGCCGCGGCGCTGGCCCTGGCCGCCGCCCTGACCACGACCACCGCCGCCGCCCTGGCGGCCACCACCCTGACCGCCGCCACCGCGACGATCCTGGCCGCTCGTGCCGCCGGCGCCGGGCTCGTCGTCGAGGCGCAGCGTCAGGGAGATCCGCTTGCGCGGCACGTCGACGTCGAGGACCTTGCACTTCACGATGTCGCCCGGCTTCACGACCTCACGCGGGTCCTTGACGAAGTTCTTCGACAGCGCGGAAACGTGCGCGAGACCGTCCTGGTGCACGCCGACGTCGATGAACGCGCCGAACGCGGCGACGTTCGTGACCACACCCTCCAGCGTCATGCCCGGCTTGAGGTCGGAGATCTTCTCGACGCCGTCCACGAAGGTCGCGGTCTTGAAGGCGGGACGCGGGTCGCGACCCGGTTTGTCCAATTCGGACAGGATGTCGGTGACGGTCGGGAGCCCGAAGGTGTCGTCCACGAAATCCGCCGGGCGCAGCTTCTGCAGCGTCCGCGTGTTGCCGATCAGCTCGCGGATGTCCGAGCCGGTGGTCGACAGGATCCGCCGCACCACCGGGTAGGCCTCGGGGTGCACGGACGAGGAGTCGAGCGGGTCGTCGCCGTCCGGGATCCGCAGGAAGCCGGCGCACTGCTCGAACGCCTTCGGGCCGAGCCGCGCGACGTCCTTGAGCGCGGTCCGCGAGCGGAACGGTCCGTGCTGGTCGCGGTGGCCGACGATGTTCTCGGCGAGCCCCGTCGTGATGCCGGAAACGCGGCTCAGCAGGGGAGCGGACGCGGTGTTGAGGTCGACGCCGACGGCGTTCACACAGTCCTCGACGACGGCGTCGAGCGAGCGCGACAGCGAAACCTCGGAAAGGTCGTGCTGGTACTGCCCGACACCGATCGACTTCGGGTCGATCTTGACCAGCTCGGCAAGCGGATCCTGCAGCCGCCGCGCGATGGAAACCGCGCCACGCAGGGAAACGTCGAGCTCCGGGAGCTCCTGCGAGGCGAACGCGGACGCGGAGTACACCGACGCCCCGGCCTCGGACACGACGACCTTCGTCAGCTTCAGGTCCGGGTACTTCTTGATCAGCTCGCCGGCGAGCTTGTCGGTCTCGCGGGACGCGGTGCCGTTGCCGATCGAGATCAGGTCGACCTTGTGCCGGGCACAGAGCGCGGCGAGTTCGGCGATCGAGGCGTCCCACTTGTTCGCGGGCTGGTGCGGGTAGATCGTGTGGGTCGCGACGACCTTGCCGGTCGCGTCGACGACCGCGACCTTGACGCCGGTGCGGAAGCCGGGGTCGAGGCCCATCGTCGCGCGGGTCCCGGCGGGGGCGGCGAGCAGCAGGTCGCGCAGGTTGGCCGCGAACACGCGGACGGCGTCGTCCTCGGCCGACTGGCGCAGCCGCATCCGCAGGTCGATGCCCAGGTGCAGGAGGATCTTGGTGCGCCAGGCCCAGCGCACGGTGTCGGCGAGCCACTTGTCACCGGGGCGGCCCTCGTTGGAGATGCCGAAGCGCTGCGCGATGCGCTGCTCGTACTCTGTCGGCCCGACGCGCGGCTCGTCGCTGGGCTCCTCGGCCTCCATGGTCAGGTCGAGGATTTCTTCCTTCTCACCGCGGAACATCGCGAGGATGCGGTGCGAGGGGAGCTTGGTGAAGGGCTCGTCGAACTCGAAGTAGTCGGCGAACTTCGCGCCGGCCTCGGCCTTGCCCTCGCGGACCTTGGAGGCGAGCCGCCCCTGCGTCCACATCTTCTCGCGCAGTTCGCCGATGAGGTCGGCGTCCTCGGCGAAGCGCTCGACGAGGATCGCGCGGGCGCCGTCGAGCGCGGCCTGCGCGTCCGCGACGCCCTTTTCGGCGTCGACGAACACCGCGGCGGCGGCCTGCGGGTCGGTGTTCGGGTCGCCGAGCAGCCCGTCCGCGAGGGGCTCGAGCCCGGCCTCGCGGGCGATCTGGGCCTTGGTGCGGCGCTTCGGCTTGTACGGGAGGTAGATGTCCTCCAGGCGGGACTTCGTGTCCGCCGCGAGGATCTGCGCCTCCAACTCGTCGGTGAGCTTGCCCTGGGTGCGGATCGAATCGAGCACCGCGACGCGGCGTTCGTCCAGCTCACGCAGGTAACGCAGGCGCTCCTCGAGCGTGCGCAGCTGCGCGTCGTCGAGCATGCCGGTGACTTCCTTGCGGTACCGGGCGATGAACGGCACCGTCGAACCGCCGTCGAGCAGGTCGACCGCGGCCTTGACCTGCCCCTCGCGCACCCCCAGCTCTTCGGCGATCTTCTGCTCGACCGACTGCACGCTCACTGCCACGCTCCTGCTCCGCCTATGGATGTGTGCTCTGATCCTGCACCGTCCTGATCCAGCATTGTGCCGTCCGGCCGGTGCGACGTTCGGACTGGGCCTCCCGGGCTACTCCCTTGACACCCATATTGGTCTAGTCCACTTTGAGGGGACTCAGTTCACCCATTCGTGGAGGCCAACGTGGTCCTCAAACCCAGGAACGCTCTCCTCGCCCTCTTTTCCACGCTCGCGCTGTGTCTCGGCGTCACGCTCACGCTGAGTGGAAGCGCTTCCGCGGCGAACATCCTGTCCAACCCGGGATTCGAGGCCGGGACGCTTTCCGGTTGGTCCTGCACCGGCACGTCCGCCGTGGTGGGCAGCCCGGTGCACAGCGGCCAGGGCGCGTTGAGCGCGACCCCGGCGGGCCAGGACAACGCCCAGTGCTCCCAGACCGTCACCGTGCAGGCGAACACCGCGTACAAGCTGTCGGCGTGGGTGCAGGGCAGCTACGTCTACCTCGGTGTTTCCGGCACCGGTGGCTCGGACACCAGCACCTGGACGCCGGGCGCGTCCGGCTGGCAGCAGCTGTCGCTGAGCTTCACCACCGGCGCGTCGACGCAGGTCACGGTGTATCTGCACGGCTGGTACGGGCAGCCCGCGTACTACGCCGACGACGTCAACCTCGACGGCCCCGGCACGCCGCCGACGACGACACCGACCACTCCGACGACGCCCACCACGGCTCCCACGACGCCGCCGACCACGACCACCACCACGCCGCCGACCGGCTCGCTGCCCAAGCACGTACTGACCGGCTACTGGCAGAACTTCTACAACGGCGCGAAGGCGTTGAAACTGGCCGACGTCCCGAGCAGCTACAACATCGTCGCCGTGGCCTTCGCCGACGCCGATCCTGGCAACCGCGGCGGGGTCACGTTCACCCTCGACCCCGGGCTTTCCTCGCAGCTCGGCGGGTACACCGACGCGCAGTTCAAGGCCGACATCAAGACGCTCCAGTCGCGCGGCCAGAAGGTGATCCTCTCCGTCGGCGGTGAGAAGGGCACGATCAGCGTCGGCGATTCCTCGGCGGCGGCGAACTTCGCGAGCAGCATGAAGTCGCTGATCGCGCAGTACGGCTTCGACGGCGTCGACATCGACCTGGAGAACGGCATCAGCGCGACGTACATGGGTTCGGCGCTGCGCAGCATCCACGCCGGTGGCGGCACGGTGATCACCATGGCGCCGCAGACCATCGACATGCAGTCGACGTCCGGTGGGTATTTCCAGCTGGCGCTGAACGTCAAGGACATCCTGACCGTGGTGAACATGCAGTACTACAACAGCGGCGCGATGAACGGGTGCGACGGGAACGTCTACTCGCAGGGCACGGTCGACTTCCTGACCGGGCTCGCCTGCATCCAGCTCAAGGGCGGCCTGCGCGCGGACCAGGTCGGACTCGGCCTGCCCGCGTCGTCTCGGGCGGCCGGTGGCGGGTACCAGTCGCCGTCGAACACCGTGTCGGCGCTGAACTGCCTGGCCAAGGGCTCCTCGTGCGGGAACTTCAAGCCGCCGGCGACGTACCCGGACATCCGCGGCGCGATGACCTGGTCGATCAACTGGGACGCCTCGAACGGCTACTCCTTCGCCAACACCGTCCGCTCCGGCCTCGACGGCCTGCCGTAACCCGTCGCCCAAGTCTCTGAAGGCCACCATGAGGGCGTTCAAGTCCCTCATGGTGGCCTTCAGAGACCTTCAGGAAGCGGGGATGATCGGGAGGCGGAGGGCACCGGGGGCGTCGCCGGGGACGACGGGGTTCTTCGGGGCGACCGGGGCGAGCCGCCGGTAGGCGGAGCCGAGCGGCGGGCGCGGGTCGGCCTCGCCTTTGTTGGGCCAGAAGGACATCGCGCGCTCGGCCTGCGCGGTGATCGTCAGCGACGGGTTCACGCCGAGGTTCGCCGAGATCGCCGAACCGTCCGCGACGTGCAGCCCCGGATGCCCGAACAGCCGCTGATACGGATCGACGACGCCGCTGCCTGCCGAGTCGCCGATCGCGCAGCCGCCGATGAAATGCCCGGTGACCGGGATGTTCGCCAGCTCCGTCCAGGCGCCCTGCGGCAGCCCGTCGATCTTTTCCGCGACCCGCCGCGCGATCTCGTGCCCGGCCGGGATCCACTCCGGGTTCGGCTCGCCCTCCCCCTGTTTCGTGCTCATGTGACGGCCGAACAGGCCCCGTTTCGTATACGTGGTCACGGAGTTGTTCAGCGTCTGCATCACCAGCAGCCCGACCGTCCGCTCCGACCAGTGCCGCGGGTCGTGCAGCCTGACGAGGTCCCGCCACTGCTTCCGGAGCTGCCGCAGGCCGAGCACCCAGCGTCGTTTGCCGGTTTCGGCGTCGACCAGCACGGTGGTCAGGAGGCTCATGAAGTTGCTGCCCTTGCCGTAGCGCACCGGCTCGACGTGGGTCACCGCGTCCGGATGGATCGACGACGTGATCGCGACACCGCGGGTGAAGTCGTTGTCCTTGCGAAGCGACTTCGCCGCGAGCACCGCCTCGGAGTTCGTACGCGCCAGCAACCCGAGCCGCTCCGACACCCCCGGTAACGCGCCGGTGTCCCGCAGCCGATGCAGAAGCCGTTGCGTACCAAGGGAAGCGGCCGCGAACACGACCTGCTCGGCGGTGAACGTCCGCCGCTGCTTGCGAATCCACCGGCCGGTACGTTCGGTGCCGACCGCGTATCCGCCGTCGATCGGCCGCACCGACACCGCAGTGGTCAGCGGACGCACCTCGGCGCCGGCGCGTTCGGCCAGGTAGAGGTAGTTCTTGACGGTGGTGTTCTTCGCCCCGACACGGCAGCCGGTCATGCACTCGCCGCACAACGTGCAGGTGTGTCGGGCGGGCCCGGCACCACCGAAGAACGGATCCGGCACCTCGCCGGGTTTCGTGCCCGTCTCGCCGAAGTACACGCCGACCGGCGTGCGATGGTAGGTGTGGCCGATGCCCATGTCGTCCGCGACCTCGCGCAGCACCCGGTCGGCCGGGGTCGTCGCGGGGTTCTCGACGACGCCGAGCATGCGCTTGGCCTGGTCGTAGTACGGCGCGAGCTCGGACTTCCAGTCGGTGATGTGCGCCCACTGCGGGTCCCGGTAGAAGGCGTCGGGCGGCTCGTAGAGCGTGTTGGCGTAGACGAGCGAACCACCGCCGACGCCGGAGCCGCTCATCACGAACGTGTTCTTGAGCAGCGTCAGCCGCTGGATGCCGAAGCAGCCGAATTTGGGCGCCCACAAGTACTTCCGGACCCGCCACGAAGTCTTCGCGAACTCGTGGTCGGCGAAGCGGCGGCCGGTCTCCAGCACACCGACGCGGTAGCCCTTCTCGGTCAGCCGCAACGCCGTGACACTGCCGCCGAACCCCGAGCCGATGACCAGGACGTCGTAGTCGAAGGCGTTCATGCGATCGACTCGCTTCGCGAGACAGTGTTGAGTCCTCTTTGGCGCATGATATCGATGATTCGCTCGCAAGCGTCGCTCATGGCGTGCTCACCATCCGGTAGTCGGCCGCGTCGAAACGGCGGGTACGGCGGTCGTACTCGGTGACAAGGCCGGGCCAGTTCGTCGTGACCCGCCCGTCGGCCTGGCGATACCAGCTCGTGCAGCCCGACCAGACGCTGTGCCCGAGCCGTTCCTGGACTTCCTTGTCGTACCGGTCTTCCACCTCCGGCCGTACGTCCACATAGGACACCTCCGGCCGGGCGAGGTGCTCGACGGCCTGGCGGATGTAGGACGCCTGGCGCTCGATCATGTAGATGATGGAGTTCGTGCCGAGGTTGGTGTTCGGGCCGTAGACGCAGAAGAGGTTCGGGAAGCCGGGCACCGTCATGCCCAGATACGCACGCGCCCCGCCGGCCCACTCGTCCTGCAGCGACCGGCCGCCGAGCCCGAGAACCTTGAGCTTGCCGAGGAAATCGGTCGCCGCGAACCCGGTGCCGTAGACGAGGACGTCCGCTTCGTGCTCGACGTCGTCCGCGGTCCGCACGCCGCGCGGGGTGATCTCGGCGATTTTGTCGGTGCTGACGGTTACGTTGGGCTGTGCGAGGGCGGGGAGGTAGTCGTTGGTGAAGAGAATCCGTTTGCACCCGATGGGATAGGAAGGAGTGATCTTCTTGCGCAGTACCGGATCCTTGACGTAGCGGTGGCGTAGCTGGGCCGCGCGCAGCTCGAACATCTTGATCAGCACGGGATGCCGTGTCATGCCGTAGGCCGCGTACTCGCCGAGCAGGAAGATGCGCAGCCTGCCGAGCAGCTGCGTGGGTGGCACGCGCTCGAAAAGCCACTTCTGCCAGCGGCGGTAGGTCGTGTCGTGCTTCGCCATGATGTACGGCGGCGTGCGCTGGAAGATCGTGAGCCTGCCCGCCTGTCGTTGCAGCGTGGGCACGAACTGGATCGCGCTCGCGCCGGTCCCGATCACGATCACGCGCTTGCCGCGAAGATCGCAGTCGTGGTCCCACTGCGCGGAGTGGAAACTCGTGCCCTCGAACGTGTCGCGCCCAGGGATGTCCGGCCACGCCGGCCGGGAAAGCTGCCCGACGGCGGGCACGAAGACGTCCGCCTCGTACGTCTCGCCGCTGGTTTCGACGCGCCACTTGCCGCGCGCTTCGTCGAAAGCGGCGCCGGTGACCTCGGTGCCGTAGCGGATGTGCGGTTCGAGCCCGTACTTGGCGATGACGCGCTTGAGGTACGCGTGGATGTCGGGCTGCCGCGAGTAACGCTGCGGCCAGTGCGGGTTGGGCTCGTAGGAGAACGAGTACAACGGCGACGGGATGTCGCAGGCCGCGCCGGGGTAGGTGTTCTCCCGCCAGACACCGCCGGGCTCGCTCGCGCTCTCGAGGATCGTGAAGTTCGCGAACCCCGCGCGCTTGAGCTCGATCGCCGTCCCGACCCCGCCGAACCCGGTGCCCACGATCAGCACCGACGGCCCGGCCGCCGTCGTCCTCTTCGACTCCGCCGCACTGCTCATGCCAGGGAAGCTACCCAGCTCAGGCCCGGTCCGGTAGGACACGACCGGCCACCCGATCGAGACTTCCGGCCACGGGTCTGCCGCTGGTCGAGAGCACCGAACTCGAATTCCACCCGGTTGCGATTTCCTGTTACCGAATTGTAACGATCACTATGGGTGCATGCACTCATTTGCGAATGCCGAGAAACTGCTGCGTACCAAGGCTGTCGAGAAGGATTAATGTGGCCGTACGTAAGCGATTCTCGACCTGTTCGTCGTATCGGTTCCCTCAATGCGGTTGAGGTCGAAGGCATGTCGCCGAATTGGCGGGTTGAACCCGCGGGCCAAGTCTTCTTATCTGGGAGAAGCGCTCGAAAAGGCGAGGTCGATCAGCTGTGCGGGGGCGGCGATGATCCGATGACGGAGACTGGCGAGCCTGGTGACAATACTGCCGAAGAGCAGCGTGAAGCCGACGAGCCGACTCGGTCGACCACGGAGGAGATGGTACGGCGCTATCAAGCCGGTGAAACACTGACAGAACTGGTGAACAGCTATGACCTGAGTTTCCGCAAAGTGCGTGAGACGCTGCTGGAAGCCGGTGTCACGCTCCGGCCCGCGATGCCGGTGACGGCGCCCGCTCCGCCGGGCATGGTGGAAGCTTATCGCGAAGGCAAGTCGATCAAGGAAACGGCCGCCCAGTTCGGGCTCACCTACGGGCAGACGCGGCGGATGCTGCTCGACGCCGGCGTAGGACTACGCCGGCGCGGCCGACCTCGGTGACGGTGAATCCGGCGGAAACTCTTGGGAGGCAGGGTAAGTCGTCCGGATAGGCGGGGGCGCTCACGCGCTGGCGGAGTTCCCGCCAATCGAGTAGACCTCCCACCAATCGGGCTCGGCGGTGGGCTGGGCCATAGCCACGGCGGGCTGAGCCAGCGTCACGACGGGGGTCACCACCGCGGTGGCGATGCCGACAGCCAGGGCGGAGTTCAGGAGGTATTTCACGAGGTTCCTCTACGCGCGGGGGGAGGGGAGTCATGCGGATTGGCTATAATCTTTTGCGCGACGCTAGAGGAACTGGCTCCTGGTGGCAAGAAGCTGGGTACAGCTACAAGAGGGTGCTGGGTGGCGAGGTTTCCCTGACCAGCACTTTCGGGTGAGGGTGTATCGACCAGGCTATCGATCAGCTGTCGATTTCACCCTAAAGAGTGTGGTGTCTCCGCTCAAGGCGCACCCGTGGTGGTGGCATCGCTACGGTGTCTTCTTCTGCTTTTCGGGCACCTGGGATGGTCGGATCCTCCCGGGATTCCAGTGCCACCAGTTTGGCTTCGAGCAGATCGGCCTTCTTGTGCCGTTCCCGGTTGCGAAAGAGATTCACTGCCTTCCGCCACAGACGGCAGGCGTCCTCGGCGTTCCCGTGGTCGCTGAGAATCTCCCCTAGGACGGAGAGCGCCCGGGCCTGTCCTGTCGCGTGCCGCGATCGCTCGGCGAGCTCCACTGCCTCGCCCGCGTAGCGCAGCGCGGTCGCGTCGTCCCGTTGGGCGTGTGCCAGCAAGGCGCGGACTGTTTTCAGCTTCATTGCGCTCGGAAGATGCCGGGCGGTGTCGGCCAGTTCTGAAGCGATTCGGCAGTGCCGGTCGGCCTCCTCGTAGCGTCCCAAACGGGTCAGCAGTGAACCCAGCGCGGTACGCGTGGTGATCTGCCCCGAGACGTCGCCGATCGTTTGGCGAACCCGCAGCGCCTCGCAATACAGTTCGTACACCTCGAACTCGTTGCGCCCGGCATTGACCAGCGCGTCGGCAAGCCCGTGTGCGGCGTGTGCACGGAAATCCGGGTATTTGCCGGCCCGGGTCAGCTCCAGACTGATCCGGTACTGCGCCACGGCTTCCAGCGGCCGTCCCGCGTGGTAATGGCGGCGGGCCATGTTCAGGCTCACGGCGAGCAGCCCGTACTCCAGCCGATGTGCGGTGGCCAGGTCGTGGGCCTGTTGCAGGTAATGGTCCGCCTCGTGGTCGTTCCCGATGAGCATGTGGACCTTGCCCAGATCATTGAGCGTCGATGCCTGCGCCTCCAGCGCGCCGACGATCGCCGCCGACCGGGCCGCGATCATGAGGTTGGCGACGATGTCCTCATAGAACCCTGAGCGGTCCATGATGGGGGTTGTCAATGCGGGCAGTCGCCAGGCCAGGTCGTGGAGCCGGTTTTCCGCGGCGAGCGGGACCATCGCGTTGATATTGCTGCGTTCCTGCAGGCACCACCGGGCAGCCGCGTTCGCGTCCGCGAAAACGATGGGCTCGACGCGGGGCGCGTCCGAGGGCATGGGCGGCCGTGCCTTGTGGGGGAACATCATCGAGTGCGCGTTGAAGACCGACCACAGATAGAACGACACCATCCGTTCCCGCGCCGCGTCGAGGTCGGGCAGGCGCTTGGCCAGCGTCGCCGCGTAGAGATGCAGCAAATCGTGGATCTGGTACCGGTCGAGATCACCGGGCTGGCGAACCAGGTGCGCGGCCACCAGTACGTCGAGTGAGCGCCGTACCTGAGCCACGTCCCGTCCGTCGGCGGCCGCGAGCGCGGCACTCGTCAGCTCGGTGCCGGGGTTCAGGCCGATCAGGCAGAACACGCGTTGTTCGGCGGGCGGGAGCGCGCGGTACGACCACACGAAAGCCGACTGCAGGCTCGTTCCCGCACCGTCGCCATCCTCGCCGATGGTCAGCAGCGTCTCGGCGTCCCGCAGCTGCGTGGCCAGGGTCTCCAGGCGGGTGCCGGTGCGTGCGGCCGCCCGCTCCGCGACGATGGTCAACGCCAGCGGCAGCCGGTGGCAGAGCCGCGCCAGCTGGTCGAGTCCTTCGGGTTCCTTCGCCGCGCGCGGTC
Organism: Amycolatopsis sp. NPDC059021; assembly: GCF_042739895.1. Classification (NCBI taxonomy): domain Bacteria; kingdom Bacillati; phylum Actinomycetota; class Actinomycetes; order Pseudonocardiales; family Pseudonocardiaceae; genus Amycolatopsis; species Amycolatopsis sp. NPDC059021. The sequence goes on along the minus strand of NZ_JBHYIQ010000071.1, from coordinate 34,400 downwards.
CGATCCGCCGGGCCAGCAGGGCCCGTGATTCGGACATCGTCAGCGCGGTGATCGTGACGACCCGCACGGTGTGCCTGATCGACAGCGAGACCAGCCGCCGCCGCGAGGTGATCACGACCGTGCAGGAGTGCACCACGCTGAGCAGCGGCTCGACGTGCGCCGAATCCTCGACGTTGTCCAGGATCAACAGCAAGGGCCTGCGGGCGAGCAACGCGGTCAGTTTCGTCGCGCGGCCGACCGGTCCGATGATCTGGTCCACGGGATAACCCAGGATCGCGAGCAGGGTGTCGACGACGTCGGCTGCTTCCAGCCGCGGCGCCTGGCCGTAGCCGTGCAGGTCGAGCAGCACCACGCCGTGCGGATAGCGGGGTTTGGCCCGGTGGGCCCAGTGCGCCGCCACGGTCGTCTTGCCCACCCCCGGCGACCCCGTCAGCGTCAGGATCACCGGTCGTGGTGCTCCGGCGGCGCCGGTGGTCAGCGCGTCGAGGGTGTCGAGGATGTGGTCGCGGCCGGCGATCTCGACGGTGTCCGGCGGGAGCCGCCGGACGCCGGGGACCGGCTCCGGCTCCGGCTCCGGCTCTGTCGTCGTGCCGTGCCGCGATGCCGCGGTCACCGGCTCGGAAGCCGGGTACGCGATCCGGTCGTGGAACGCGCGCAGCTCGTCGGCGGCCCGGTCGTCACCGGCCGCGCGGAGTTCGCGATGCGTGGTGACGTAATAGTGGGTTGCTTCGGTGAAGCGTTCCAGCGCGTGCAGTGCGCGCAGCCGCAGCTTCGCCAGGCCGAGTTCCCGTGGATGACTGTGCTCGAGTTCCGTCAAGCGGGCCAATGCGGCGCCGGGACGGCCGTCGGCCAATTGCTCGCCGACGAGAAAAACATTCGCGGGTATCCAATCGGTGCGTGTCCAGTTCGCCCGCCATTCGTCGGCGAGTTCGGTGGAAAGGTCGGCGAGCGGTTCATCGCGCCTTAATTGCACCGCGGCAAGAGCATCTGCATGTGCACTGCGATGATTGCCGCGGTCCCGCTGGTCTCGTGCCCGGTTCATCAACGATCGGAAGACGAAATAGTCGATGAGGCCGGTGTCGGCTTCGAGGGTGCAGCCGCCATTCGCCACGATCAGCCGCGCCGGAGCCTCGGTGGCGGCCAGTGCACGCCGTAATTGGGTGACGTACTGGTGCATCGTCGACCGGGTGTCCTGCGGAAGTTGTTCGGTGTCGCACCAAACCCACTCCACCACCTTCTTCAGTGGCATACGTTGATTCGGTGACGTCAGCAGCGCGGTCAGGACCTTCCTGGCCCGGGGTTTCACGTCGTTCATGGTCAGATTCCCGTGCATGCGCAGACGCGTTTGCCCGAGAATCTCGAATACGCTATTCACGGCATGCCCCTTCCCCGCACGACCTGCCGATCGCGCCCCTCTCCTCCGTCTGACAGTTTCGCATTATTTCCCGGATCACACCAGGTCAGCGCGTGATTGTCCGCAAAAAGACCTGTTCGGATGATCAATTGTCAGTGGACAGAAATACGAGCGGAAAGCGATCTCTCAGTCAGGGTCCGCACGCTGGCTCCCGGACAAACAGCCCGCCGAGGGAAGCTTGCGAGGGAGTTCGTCGTGGATACGATTTCATGGGTGCGCAGCCCGATCGGGGAACAGGATCGGCACTGGTCGACCCGGCTGGGGTGCAAATCGGTTCTGGTCATGGTGCCGCACATGGTCGCCGGGACCCGGCTGCTCGACCTGCTGCCGCTGCTCGAAGCCGATCACCGGCTCCAAGTCGCGTTCACCGTGCCGGAGCCGTGGGAGTCATGGCAGGCGACGCATGACTTCGTCCGTGCGCAGGGGGCGGTGGTCCTGCCATGGGCGCACGCTCGCCGGGGCAGCTACGACCTCGTGCTCGCGGGCAGCACCCGGGGCATCGACGAGGTCACCGGCCCGGTCGTGCTGGTGCCCCATGGGGGCGGGTTCGCGCAGTACCGGCGGTGGCGGCCGCCGGGGGCGGGCGGCGATCACCAGCCTGTCCTCAACCTCGACGCCGGCAAGCTGCTGCGCGAGGGCCGGGTGCGGGCCGAGGCGATCGTGCTCACCCACGACGACGAACTGGCCGTGCTCAAGGAGGTCTGCCCGCGCGCGGTCCCGGCCGCCGTGGTCGCCGGGAACATCGCCTTCGACCGGTTGTGCGCCAGCGTCCCGTTCCGGGAGCACTACCGGCGCGCGCTGGGCGTGGCGGGGGAGCGGGAACTGGTCGTCGTCACGTCCACCTGGTCCGAGCGCTCGGCGTTCGGGAGCCACCACGACCTGTTCGAGCGGGTGTTGGCCGAACTGCCGCCCGAGCGCTACCGCGTCGTGGGCGCGCTGCATCCGCAGATCTGGTCGCACCACGGCGACTGGCAGGTCCGGGCCTGGCTGGCCGACTGCTTTCGCGCGGGGTTGCGCCTGGTGCCACCGGACGAGGGCTGGCGCGCGGCACTGGTCGCGGCCGATCACGTCATCGGCGACTACGGCTCGGTGAGCACCTATGCCGCCGGCATCGGTGCCCCGGTACTGCTGACCGGCAGCGCCGAAGCGCCGTTGCTGGCGGGCAGCCCCGCCGATGTGCTGGCGCGACAGGCACCCCGGTGGCGGCCCGGCACCCCGCTGGCCGGTCTGCTGACCGACCGGGCGGCCACCGATTCCGGGGCGGTCCGGCACCTGCTGACGTCACGGCCCGGTCAGGCGGGCGCGATCCTCCGGCGCACGATGTACCGGCTGCTGGATCTCGCCGAACCGGCGCGGGCGGTGCCCGCGTCCCCGGTGCCCTTGCCTAGGCTGCTCCCATCATGAGCGGCGACCAGCGGTCCCCGGCAAGGGTGCGGGTGGCGCGGACGGCGGACGACGGTAGCCGGCCGTGCCTGTGGAGTTACTCCGTCGATGACGCTCCGGCGGGCGGGTTCGTCTCCGCCCGCGCCGGCTCTGATGTGTGCCTTTCCCTTGTGGACGTGCTCGTCCATCCGGTCCCGGTCTGTCTCGACGACGCCCGCGAGACAGTCACGGAGGCCTTCGCGCGGCTTCCCGGTCTGACCCTGGCAGCCGCCGGGGACGGCGCGCGGTGCGTGCTGGGTGCCCGCGACGGCGAGATCGTCGTGGTGCCTTCCCCGTCGGTCGAGACCGCCGCGGTGGCGGGCTGCCTCTGGCTGTTCACCCGCCGGCGCCTGGGGCACCTCGGATCAGTCGTCCTCGGCGGTTGCGAGGCGCGTCAGCGCCGTCTGGATGCGCTCCACGTAGGCGGCGCTGACCCCGTCGCACAGCCTCAAGGCCTGGCGCAGATGTGTGCGTGCGGAAGCGGGATCACCGTTGTCTTCGGCGATCTCCGCGAACGCGATCAGCACATCCGCCTGGTACACCGCTGATCCCGAGGTGCTCAGGACGTCCTGCGCTCGTTCCAGCCGCTGCCTCGCCGGATCGAGCGCCCCGGCGCGGGCGTCGATACGGGCCAGCCCGATCAGCACCTTCGCCTCGTCCTTCGTGTCGCCCAGCCGGGCGTAGATCGCGACGGCCGAGGCGAAGTGCCCGGCGGCCTCCGCGTCGCGCCCGGCGCGCAGGAGAGCCTCGCCGATCCGGCGGTGGCGGTTCGCCACACCCCGCTCGATGCCCAGTTCTTGTTCCAGCACAAGGCTTTTCCCGAAGTACACGAGTGCCGCGCCGATGTCCTCCCTGCCCTGGGCGGCCATGCCCAGCTGGTTCATGGCCACGGACTCGTTGTGCTTGCTTCCGTTGCGGCGGGCCAGTTCCGCCGCCGTGAGGCATTCGCGCTCGGCCTCGTCGAACCTCCGCAGGTCGAGGTATGCACGCGCGAGCTGGCACCGCAGCCGGGACTCGGCCACCTCGTGCCCGCACCGTCGCGCCGCGGCGATCCCGAGTTCGTGCGAGCTGAGCCAGTGGTGATAGTGCTTGCGGTGCAGGAAAAGCTCCCACAACGCCTCGCACAGCTGCCAGGCCAGCTCGTCCTGCCCCATGCTCACCGTGTCTTCGAGTACCGCGAGCAGATTCGGCAGCTGACCGTCCAGCCAGTCGAGCGCCTCGCCGCCACTCCGAAACATCGCCGGGGCGTCGCGGTAGCGCTCGCACACGTCACTGACCCGCCACCGCAGCGGGATGACGACCATGTTCGCGCGGGTCGTCCGATGCAGGAACCAGTGCGCGACACGCAGTCGCGCGGCCTCGCGGTCCTCGTCGGGCTGGGCGCGCGCGTGCAGCCGCAAGAGGTCGTGGAACCGGTAGTGATCCCCGCCGAGTTCTTCGAGCAGGCTCGCGTCCACCAAGGCCTGTAGCCCGTCGATGGCTTCATCCTCGGGCATCCGGGCCGCCGCCGCGGCCACGCCGGCCTCGAACTCGGACGCCGGATGCTCGCTGGCCAACCGGTACAGGCGGGCCGTCTCGTCCGGCAGCGCCTGGTACGACAGGTCGAACGCGGCGTCCACCGACATCTCCTCGCCCGCCGACAGGCGCTGCAGGCGCTGTCGCTCGTCCTTCAGCTCCGCCACCACCCGCTCGACCGGCCATCGCGGCCGCGACACCAGCCGTGCGCAAGCCACCCGGAGCGCGATCGGCAACCTGCCGCACAACGACGCCAGCTCGCCGAGCTGAGGCCCTTCCCCGGCCGCGCGGCGTGGCCCCAGCGAGCGGGTGAGCAACTCCACCGCGCGTCCCTGCGGCAACGGTGACACGTCCACGAATTCGGCGCCGTCGGCGTAGAGCCCGTCCAAGCGGAGCCTGCTGGTCACCAGGACCACGCACTCCGGCGACGCCGGCATCAGCGGACGTACCTGAGCCGTGGAGAGCGCGTTGTCCGCAAGCACCAGCAGCCGTTTGCCCGCGGTCATCGTGCGGAAGAGCGCGGCTTGTTCGGCCAGTTCCACGGGGACGCGCTCCGGTGGTACTCCCACGCTCCGCAGGAACCTGCCCAGGACCTCTTCCGGGGTCACAGCGCTGCCGGTGGAGAACCCGCGGAGGTCGGCGTAGAGCTGCCCGTCCGGGAAACGGTCCGCGTTGATCGTCGCCCACGCCACGGCCAGCGCCGTTTTACCCACTCCGCCGGGGCCCGCCACCATCGCCACTCCCGGCACGCCTCCTTGCCCGGTGCCGGTCTCGGCGACGCGGTCGAGTGCCGACATCTCGGCCGGTCTGGCGATGAAATGGGCGGGGACCGGCGGCAGCTGGCGAGGTACCGGAGGAGGCGGTGTGGGCGCGGTCTGCTGAATGGTCACGTCGCCATGGATCACGCCCGACTGCACCGACGCGCCCGTCACGGCCCCCGTGACGCGGTTCGCCGACGACACGACTGCCGGGTCACGGCCGAAATGATCCATCCGAGAACTCCCCAACAAATCCTCGAACCTTCCTGTTTACCCGCTCCGAAGCGCATTGCCGGAACTGGCGTCCAGAACTACCCGAAAGCACGAACTGCCGGTCGGCGGCCCGTGGAGTAAAGACCCGGGAACGCGAGGTGGAGATACCATGATCCGGGCCACACCAGAGGATTACCCGAGTGATCCAGGACACGCTACTTACGGTGGTCCCGGAGCCGGAGAGAGGTTCGCTGGGCGGAAAACGGGTGCGGATCCGCTCACCGTACGTGGCCATTGTGCGCGTGTAGCGCCGAGATCACACTCCGTATTGATGAAACGCTCATCGTGAGCTGAATGTTATTGCTATTTTTTGGTATTTCTGGTGATGGCCGCCCGGCCGAACGGAGCCCGGAAATCGGCGGGCTTCACGACACGGGGTCGAAGCGGACCTCGTGGGTTTCCGCGTCCGGTTCGGCCCACCGAAGCAGCCGGGTGGCCGCGCTCTCCAGTGCGTCGGCGTCCCGTTTCGGCAGGCGCTCGAACGGGGTCACGGTCAGCGCCGCGACCCGCCGCGCGGTCTTGATCTCCCAGAACCCGCGTACGTGTCCACCGCTCAGCACAGTGCCCTTGACCAGGCCGTTCTGCGTGATGACGCGCTTCCGGTACTCGTCGCTGATCATCCGTGTCCGTGTCGCGTACGAAAGCAGTGTCTGGTCGAACGGGCCCAGAAGACGCGGGGGAGCGGGCGTGTCGCCGGGCGGCAACGGCGCGTCCGGCAGGTCGAACAGTTCGCGGCCGTCGGGATCGCGGAACACACGCAGCCGCGAACGCATGCCGTCGACGACTTCGCCGAGCCGGGTGACGCCCGCCCAGGTCTGCGCGTCCGCGATCGTCGCCGGGCCGAACGCGGCCAGATAGCGCTCGATGAGCCGCTCGGGCGACGGCCGCGCGGCGAGTGGCGTGCCCAGCCAGTCGTCGGCGGTCTGGTACGTCGGCTGCCCGGATTTGCCCCACAGGCCGCGCGGCGGGATCTGCACCAGCGGCAGCAGACCGCGTGCGATGTGGGTGAGCGACGACGTCGGGACGCCGGGCCAGCGTTCCTCGAGCGCGGCACCGAGCTCGGCGCTCGAATGCGGCCGCGCGGTGAGCAGCTTCCTGGCGAAGGCCGCGACCTCGGCATGGTCGAGCTCCGCGATGCCCCTGGCGTGCTGCGTGTTCGAGAGCAGATCCCGGTCCATGATCACCTGCACCAGCGGCCGCCACGCGAGCGCGTCCGCGGCGGTGACCAGGTGCACGGTGCCGCGCATCAGCACGATCCGGACCACCTCCCGCGAGGTCAGCAGCCCGGAAAGCTCCTCCTGCCGGAATCCGTGCAGCCGCGCCCACAGCGCGTAGTACGGCGGCGACGGCGCCTGCGCCTGCAGGCCGGCGAGGTGCTCGACCGCCTCCAGCGCGGACATCTTCACCCGGCGCAGCAGTAGCTGCCGCTCCAGCGTCGCGCGGTTGAGGGCCCGGTGGCTCAGTGTCTTCCCCAGCATGAGCGTCACCCTAACCGCGATACCGGACAATCCAGGTCCTAGATCGGGATGGCGTCGCGCTCGAGCCTGATCCATAATTCCGGCCATGGCAGAGCTGGCCGCCCCGGCCGTGGAGGACTGGGACTTCCCGCGCGGTACCGCGAGCATCCTGCTGATGACCCGGTTCGCCGAGGACCACGGCGTCCCGCCCGCCCGGTTGCTGGCGGGCACCTCGCTGGAACCGGCCCAGCTGACCGATCACGATCTCCAAGTCGACGCGCGTCAGGAGCTGGCTGTCGTCCGCGCGCTGATCGGCGAACTCGGCGACGCCGACGACCTCGCGCTCGAACTCGCCCGCCGCTATCGCGTGACCACCTTCGGCATCTTCGGCTTCGCCTGCATCAGCAGTCCGACGCTGCGGGACGCCGTGCTGTTCGCCCTGCGGTTTCTCGACCTCAGCTTCACGTTCTGCATCCCGCACGTCAGTGTCGGCGCGGGCAGGATCACCCTCGCCATGGACGATTCCCGGGTTCCCGGCGACGTCGCCCGCTTCCTCGTGCTGCGCGACCACGGCGCGATCCACACCGTGATGCGGGACCTGCTGCCCGAGATCACGCTGGAAGCGCTGGAGTGCCGTCATTCCGCGCCGTCCACTGTGGATTCCTATGTGGACACTTTCGGCGTCCGGCCGAGATTTTCCCGCGAGACGCACCGGGCGGTGCTCGACGCGCGCTACCTCACCTACCCGCTGCCGCAGGCCAACGAGCAGACGGTCGCCCTGTGCGCCGCGCAATGTGAGGCGCTGGTGACCAGGAAACGCCACCGCTCCGGCATTTCCCAGCTGGTCCGCGAGCGGCTGGTGCGCCTCGGCGGTGTCGATGCGGGCATGGACGAGATCGCCCGCCAGCTCACGGTCAGTCCCCGGACGCTGCGCCGGCGGCTCGCCGAGGCGGGCACCGGCTACCGCGTGCTCGTCGACGAGGTCCGGCAGACCCTCGCCGAGGAGATGCTCGACACCGGGGCGCTGTCGGTGGAGGACGTCGCGCTGCGCCTCGGTTATGCCGAGGCGTCCAGTTTCATCTACGCGTTCAAGCGCTGGACGGGGATGACCCCGGCGGCGTATGCGCGCCGGAACGCGCCGCGAGGACCGCTGGGTAGGTCACCTTCAGCAGGCTCAGGATCGTCTCGGTGACGAACGTGCGCAGCGTCGCCCGGTCGAGAGTGCCCCGCACGAGCCATTCCCGTGAGGCCGCCCGCAGCATTTCGCCGCAGGACCGGATCATCGCGCGCAACTGCTCGCGCCCCTCGGTGACGTCCGACATCAGCGCGGCCTCGAGCACGCGGTCGGCCGCGATTTCGTCGCCCTCCAGGATGATCTGCTCGATCTCGGCATCGCGCCCGGCCGCGATCACGGTGAGCCAGGCGTCGCGGTTGCGCTCGATCACGTCGATCCAGCGGTCGACGCCGATTGCGAGCCGTTCCTCCATCGAGGCGTCCGGCAGGGCTTCGGCGACCGGTGCGGGCACGATCATCATCTGCCGCACGACTTCCAGGTACAGCTCGCGCTTGCCGCCGAAGTAGTGGTTGATCAGCGGCCGGGCCACTCCCGCCGCCTCCGCGATGTCCGAAGTGGACACCGAATCGTAGCTGCCCGCGCCGAACAGCCGCCGCGCGACGGCCAGGATCTCGGCCCGGCGTTCGGCGGGCTCCAGCCGTCGTCTCCTGGCGCCGGACGGCGCCTTCGTGCCGGTGGTCATCCTCCCAGCCTCACCCGCCGCCGGTGCCGTGTCAACAAGTTGTTGACCCGTTGTCAAGAGCCTGCGGTAACAATCGCCGCCGGGTGTTCCATAACCGGCCGTGACGTTATCCAACCGGAACAACCCGTGGGTAACTCCCGTGCCCCTCGGCGCGACGAGAAGGCGGGAAGCTGGGGGTGGTCGTCTTGGGTAGGAGCCCATGAGCGATGCTTGCGAGCGAATCGAAGGCATCATGCGCCAAAAGGGATTGAACACTGTCTCGCGGAGCGAGGCGATCGCATGAGCAGCGCGGCAGGCGGTCCGGCCTCGTCGTCCGGACGCTGGGTGAGCGTCCGTCTGCAGCATCGGCAGGTCTGCTTCGGCGACGGTGCCGACGATGAACCGCGCGAGGACCTCTCCGTGTCCTACGCCGGGATCGTCATCACCAGTTACGAAGCGGGCAACAAGGTGTCCGAACGCTGGATCCCGATCGGGGCCGACCCCTCCGAAGAAGACGACGAATACCTCATCGAACAGCTCCGTGAGGCGCTGCTGTGGCAGGCGGGACGTCCGCCGAAGGCCGCGGGGGAGTGAGTTCAGGCCCGCAGACCGTCGAAGGCGATCTTGCACACCGCGTCGGCCAGTTCGTCCGGCGCGGAACCCCTGCGCGGCTTGTACCACTCGATCAGCGAGTTCACCATGCCGTACAACAGCCGCGCGGTGACCGCGGGATCGATGTCCGGCCGCACGTCGCCCTCGGCCTCGGCTTGTTTCACCAGCTCGGTCACCAGCCGGTCGAACTCGCGACGCCGGGCCAGCGCCGCCCGCTCGGCCTTCGTGTTGCCGCGCACGCGCAGCAGCAGCGTCACGAACGGCAGCTGCTCGGCCAGCACCGCGACACTGCCGCGCACGAGGTACTCCAGCCGGTCGATGGCCCGTCCGTCCATAGTGTCCAGTTCGGCCGCGACCGCGAACAGCCCGTTCAGCGCGCGGTCCACCGCGAGCCGCAGCAACTCCTCCTTGCTCGGGACATGGTGGTAGATGGCGGATTTCGTGATACCGAGCTTGCGGGAGAGATCCTCCATGCTGGTGCCGTCGTAGCCGCGCTCGTTGAACAGCTTGACCGCCACCTGCAACAGCGATTCGAGGTCGTAGCCCGGCCTGCCGCGCCGCGCGGGCGCCGTCACGGCTTGTCCCGCTCGTCGATCACCCGGCGCATCTTGCCCAGCGACCGTTCCAGCGTGTCCGGGTCCACGACGTTCACCTCGACGCTGATCCCGACGCCGTCCTTGATCCCCGCGCCGAGTTCGGCCGTCGCGCGCGCCCGCAGTTCCGGCGACGTGTCGTGCCGCGCCTCGACCCGCACGGTGAGGTGGTCCAGCCGGCCGCGCGTCGAACGGACCAGCTGGAAGTGCGGGCTGAGCCCGTCGGTCCGCAGCACGATCTCCTCGATCTGGGTCGGGAACACGTTGACGCCACGCAGGATGATCAGATCGTCGCTGCGGCCGGTCACCTTCGCCATCCGCCGGAACGCGGGCCGCGCGGTGCCCGGCAGCAGCCGGGTCAGATCGCGCGTGCGGTAGCGGATGATCGGCATGGCCTGCTTGGTGAGCGAGGTGAACAGCAGTTCGCCCTCGGAGCCGCCGGGCAGGACCTCCTCGGTGAACGGGTCGATCACCTCGGGGTAGAAGTGGTCCTCCCAGATGTGCAGGCCGTCCTTGGTTTCCACGCATTCCTGCGCGACACCGGGGCCCATCACCTCGGACAGCCCGTAGATGTCGACGGCGTCGATCGCGAACCGCTCCTCGATCTCCGCGCGCATCTGCTCGGTCCACGGCTCGGCGCCGAAGATCCCGACGCGCAGCGAACTGCTCTTCGGGTCGACGCCCTGGCGCTCGAACTCGTCGAGCAGCGTCAGCAGGTACGACGGGGTGACCATGATGATCTCCGGCTCGAAGTCGGTGATCAGCTGGACCTGCCGCGCCGTCATCCCGCCGGATGCCGGGATCACCGTGCAGCCGAGCTTTTCGGCACCGTAGTGCGCGCCGAGGCCGCCGGTGAACAGGCCGTACCCGTAGGCGACGTGCACCTTGTCGCCGGGACGCCCGCCCGCGGCGCGGATCGAGCGCGCGACCACGGTCGCCCAGGTGTCGAGGTCGTCCTCGGTGTAGCCGACCACGGTCGGTTTCCCGGTGGTGCCGCTGGAGGCGTGGATGCGCCGGACTTGCTCCCGCGGCACGGCGAACATCCCGAACGGGTAGTTCTGCCGCAGGTCTTCCTTGGTGGTGAAGGGGAACTTCGCCAGATCGGCCAGCTCGCGGCAGTCGTCGGGATGCACGCCGGCCTCGTCGAACTTCTTCGTGTAGCACGGCACGTTGGCGTAGGCGTGCCGGAGCGTCCACTGTAGACGCTCCAGCTGGAGTGCGGCCAGCTCGTCGGCGGACAGCCGCTCGGCGGCGTCGAGGTCGGTCATCACGCGTCCCGGGACTTTTCGATGGTGCGGCTGCGGCCGCGGAACTCGGCGACCGTCTCCGGCCCGCCGGGGGTCTCCCGGTGCACGGTGACGTCGTAGATGCCGTTGCGGCCGTAGCGGGTGCGCTCGGTCGCGGTGGCGACGAGGTGATCGCCCAGCCGTCCGGCGGCGACGAAGGTGATGTCGGCGCCCGCCGCGACGGTGACCGGGCCGTGACTGTTGCACGCGAGGGCGAACGTGGTGTCGGCCAGCAGGAAGACGTAGCCGCCGTGGGCGATGTCGTGGCCGTTGACCATCGACGCGGTGATCTTCATGCTCGCGACTGCGCGTCCGTTCCCGGCTTCGAGCAACTCGATACCCAGTGCGCGGGAGGCCTCGTCGGCCTCGAACATGACGTGTGCGGCGTTGGCTGGCAACTCGGTCCCTCCGTTCGAGAATTCCCGACCGAATGGACGGTCACCCATGGTGCCGATCAGTAAAAGCAGAGGCGGGGTCCGGTGTCAAGCGTCCCCGGCCCGGTGTGGGGGCGGTGTGCGGGGCGCGCGGTGCGGGGCGCGCGGCGCGTGATCATGTCGCGAACGCTCCGTTCGCGACATCAGCCCTGGGGGCTGGATGCCACGCCCTTGTCGCGAACGCTCCGTTCGAGACGATCAACGTC